>JAFGOK010000619.1 GCA_016926535.1 Micromonosporaceae bacterium
AGGCCGCGCTGGTGCGGGCTGGGGACTTCCTCCGGTCACGGTTGCCGGCCTGAGGCGCTGCTGGATTGGCGTCACACCCCTCCGCCGGCACCAGTCGCCGGACCGTACACTCTCCTCCCGACGGCCGGCACCGGTGACCGTACTGCCAAACACGGCCACGGGTATCCGCCCGTGGCCGGCCCATCGGGCTGCCTCGGGAATGGACCACCATCACAACACGCAAGCGAGGAAAAATGGCAACGGTCAGGCAATGGCTGTACCAGCGGTTCCGGTGGATCGTCGGGATTCCCCTGCTCCTTGTACTTCTAGGGATCGGGGTGCAGGCCCTGGCCGGCATCGGGGATGGGGACAGCTACGTGCTGCAATGCGCTGGATGGGTGGCCTACCTCATCGCCATGGTCGGCTTGATCGAGTCTGGGAAGGATGCTCGCGACCGGCGGACCAGCCGTCGCGACCGGCGGAGAAGCGAGGGGCGGAACGACGGCCGGGGCAACGACGGTCGGCGGGGACGCGAACGGGGCAACGGCGCGCAGAGAGACCGGACGCGGAGGGACAGCGCGCAGAGGGACGGGGCACGAAACGGTCATCGGGGCCGGCGGACGGACGCGCCGGTTGCGGAGGAGCAGACCGAGGCCCGGCCCCGCGGTTCAAAGCCCTCCCGGCGCCGATCTGGCGACCCTGCCTGACCCGCAGAGCGAGCCATCGTCCACAGAGCGAGTCATCGCATGATAGGGGCAGTTTTTCGTCTGGGGGTACAAAAACTGCCCCTATCATTGCGTCTCGGGCCGGCGGTGCCGTGCTAGCCGGCCTCTCAGCGGGTCAGCATGGTCTTGGTCGCGCTGAATGACGCCTTCGGATCAACAATGCCGTGATAGATCGGAGGGCACGACCGGTTGACGCCGAGCAGGGTGTACACCGCGTGCATCGCCCCGTGGATCGAGTACTCCACAGTGAACACGATGTCCTCTGGGAGCTCTGTGAACTGGCCGAGGAAGGCGAAGTTCTGCGAGCGGTCCGGCACCACCTTCGGCCGGTCGCCCGGCTTTCGGCAGGCGAACAGCGCCGAGGCGTAGGGCATCATCACGGTTGTGACGTCTGTGGTTGCCAGCACCTCGTCCAGGATGTCCTCGAAGCCGAGCTGATGGATCATCTCGGTCAGGATCTCCCGCCCCGTCGCCTCGGACATCCGTTTCGGAACGTAGTCGCCCCGGTTGTCGATCTCAAACCCGTAGCCCCACAGGGTGTAGGTGTCCTTCGGCATGTTCGGGAAGTGCGGCTGGTGGGGGACAACGACTGACAGGTGCCAGCCGGACTCGATCCAGGTCATCAGCGCGCCGGTGCCTGGGGTGTTCCCGGTGTACTCGATGATCCGGTTCAGCAGGGTTTCCCCGTGCATGGTGAGGGTGAACGATTCCCACTTGTGCTCGTCGATGTTGCCGTAGAAGGCCATCGGCCGGCCGAAGTCCGGCGCCTTCTTGGCGATCTGCTCCCAGAGGGACCAGCCGTGGTCGGCCCGGCCCCGGATCAGCTCCGGAACGACTGTCTCGTTGCCGTAGGTGGCGTCCGCGGTGATCGACCCAATGGTGATGATCGCGTGGTCGTTCGGCCCAAGCGGCAGGAGCGAAGTGCCCTCAGCGGTCTCAAGGTGCAGCGCGGTGGCCCTGCGCCCGGCCGCTCCGTTGTCGACGAAGTCGACATCGGTGACCCTCGTCGCGAACCTAACGTCAACGCCCTGCTCCAGCAGCCACCGCTGGAGCGGCACGATCATCGAGTCGTACTGGTTGTAGACGCTGCGACGCACGTCGCTCAGGTTGCCCAGGTTCTCGAACACGTGCAGGAACCGCAGGCAGTACCGGCGCATCTCTGCGGCGGAGTGCCAGGTCTGGAACGCGAAGGTGGTCCGCCAGCAGCGCCAGAAGTTGGTGGTGAAGAAATGTTCTCCGAACACCTCGTCGATGCGCCTGGAGCCGAGGACCGACTCCGGCGTCGCGATCAGTCTGGTCATCTCCAGCCGGTCACGCAGCGAGAAGCCGTAGTCGCAGGAGTCCAGGATCTGGTGGTTCGCATCGATCAACCGGGCTTTGGCGTAGGTCTTGACCTTCCCGTTGAACTCCAGCATCTCCTGCCGGACGCTCCTGGTCGGGTCCTCCAGCGACGGGATGGTGCTGAACAGGTTCCAGACGCACTGGTAGGCCCGCTCCTCGAACATGCGTCCGCCGCGGGTGACATAGGCGTCTGGCACGGTCGGAGAAGGGGCTCCGTCCATGGAACCACCGGAAAGGCCCAGCTCTTCCAGGATGTGGATGTTAGCGCCGGGGATGTTCGCGTCGCGGATGGCGAAGGCGGCAGCGGCCATCCCCGCGATGCCGCCTCCGACGATCCACAGGTGCTGCCCGCTGTGGGGTGTTGCCATAACCGGATTCCTCTCGCTGGCCCGAACGGTCAGAGCGTTGCGCCACCCAAAAAAAGCTGAGTGCGCTCATAATTGAGGATACTCAACTTTCTAGTTTGGCCAACCCCCAGCAGTGGGCAGACGATGGACCTGGCGGGGGGCCACGACGGGACAGGCCGCCAAGCGGCATGACACGAGCAGCGCGACCCGAGCGCGGGAGAAAGGGGGCACCATGAGGACCAGCGGACCGACTGTTGCGGGTGCGTCAGGGCCAGGCCGGCGGGAGCGCAAGAAGCAGGAG
>JAFGOK010000115.1 GCA_016926535.1 Micromonosporaceae bacterium
CGGCGGCGGCGACCGCGTCCCGCGGGTCACTGGGTGCGAAGAGCTGGGCGGACCGCCGGTACAGCCAGGTTCTGTCAGCGGCCCGGCGGTAGATCGCGTCCAGCGGATCGCCGTGGAGGCAGCGAGCACCGACAGTGGCGAGGGCCGCCGCATCCTCCGAGCGGCGTCGCACCGTCGCGTCATCGCCGAGCCCGCACCGGCTGTGGAAGGCCGTTGCGAAGTCCGAGAACGGTGGGCTGGCGACTCCAGCGAACACGGTGAGTACGGTGCTGTCCCGGCGCTGCTGGTGGCGCTGGGCCAGCAGGCCTCCCGCCGACAGGATCGCGTCATCCAGATGCGGCGAGAGTAGGAGTATGCTGCCGGCTTCGAGCGCGTCCGCGGCCAGGCGGTGCTGGCGCTCGGCCGCGGTCGGATCAGCATCGGCGGTGGGGAAGGGGCTGGGGTCGTTCATGTGGCTCGCTCCGGCGGAATCCGCGCGTCGGCGTCTACCGGCGCAGCGCGGGGAGATCAGCGATCATTGATTGATCAAGGCGGATCAGATCGCTGCTGACCTCATGGTAGACGTCGTTCAGGCGCTCTGAGACAGCTCGGGCGTCAAAGGCCAGCATCCGCGCGCGACCGGCGCGACCGAGCCTCCGACGGGTCTGGCTGTCCTGCCACAGCCGCGAGACGGCGGCGGCGATCTGATCCGGTTGCCGGGGCTGGACCAGCAGGCCGGTCTCGCCGTCTCGAACGAGTTCTGGCAGGCCGCCGACGCGAGTCGCCACCACCGCGCGGCCAGTCGCCAGCGCTTCGAGCACCGTGCCTCCGCACTCCTCGTGCCGGGAGGGGACCACGACGATCCGGGCGATCCGCATGAGCGCGGCGATCTCGGGCCGATCCAGATGCCCGAGGAGGCGGACCCGCCCGGCCAGCGATCGGTGCTCGATCTCGTACTGGCAGTGCGGTAGCTCGTTGCCGGCGCCGCACATCAGGAACGTCCCGTCGAAACCGTACTGGTTGACCAGGATATCGGCGGCGGCGACAAAGTCGTACCAGCCCTTCTCCGGGGCGAGGCGTCCGCAGTAGAGGACGCAGTGGCTGCCCTGGCTGGTGCCCGCCGCTGGCACACGTCCGTCGCGGGAGGGCGGGTAGAAGCGCTCCAGCCGGACTCCGTCCGGGATCACCCGTACCCGGGACGCCTCGACTAGCCCGGCGTCGACATACGCCCGCCGGATCCGTTCGGTGAGGACGATGACGACGCTGGCTCGGGCAAGCGCGTAGCGCTCTGCGGCTCTGGCCGGCCCGATGAGCAGGCGCCCGGCGATCGACTCCGGGCAGCAGGTGAATATCGCACTGCAGTGGATGGTCAGGACGACCGGTCGGCGCAGGATCCAGCCGGCCGCGATGGCAACGAGGAAGGTCCACGGCAACTCGCTGCAATGGACGTGGACGACCTTCCAGCGGCGGTGCCGGCCGCGTACCCGCTGGAGGCAACACCACGCGACGACCGCGGCACCCCAGGCGATGAGCAACCCGGCGTATCCCTTCGCCCTGGTCCTGATCGGTGCGAGGGGCAGGCGCAGCAGCCGGGCCTCGGCCAGCCGGCCGAGGGCAAGTCGACCAGGCTGGCCGGGGCGCCGGGGAAGCAGAACGGTCTGCGGCACGTTGAGGGCGTCGAGTTCCTCTGTAGTCTGGGCGACCTGGACTTGCATGCCCCCGACCGGCTCGTACTGGAGTTCTCTGCGGTCCAGGTGGCGGTCGGCGAGGTAGTAGTACGGCGAGAGCCTGAGTACCCGGGGCGCTTCAGGCGCTTCACGCGTGTCATGCATGGTCGATCACCAGCGGATCCCGCAGACAACAAATCGTGTCAGGCAATGGTGTTGTGGTGTCTTCGGAATCGGGGTGTATTCCGAAGACACCAGGTGACAACCAATCGGCGTTTGCGGACGGCAGGTATCGCCGGCTGATTCTTCCATTCTGCGCGTGCGATTTTGGACCCGGAAACCGGGAAGAGGCTGATTTCGGCATTGTTCAATGAATTTTTCATGGCGACGAGTATTGTGACGTTACGATCCACTGTGTAGAGTGTGGGCCTGGAGTTGATGCGTGTGAGCTGCTCGCGCTCCCTGTCTCGTTGGATCGCCCATGTCGCCCTGCCGTTTGCTGGGGTTAGTCTGCCGTTGGTTGGCGCCCCAAGTCAACCGCCCTGCAATGGATTCCAGGGACTCTCTTGTTTTCCGGACTGATGTGATGGCGCCGGCCAGGAATGGTCTATTGTCAATGGTCGCGTACGTCACAAATCTGGATCCACTTGGGCCAATAACCGACTGCAAAGTGTCTCTGTCGTTATGTGACGACCGGAATTCTCGGCGCGATGCCGCAGGGATCGCACAGGGATCGCGCAGGGATCGTGCAAGGACCGTAAATGGGCTCAGAAAACCCCTGTGCGACCGCTTCCCAGAGGATCAGGCCGGAGGCGGGAGCGGAGGCGGGAGCGGTGCGGGAGGCGGAGGTGAGGGCGGGGCGAAGGCACCGGTGAGCGAGAGGACGTCGAGCTTCGACCGGGACGAGCCCAGCCGCTTGGTCCAGGACGTCGAGAGCGCTTCGATCCCGGCCTCTGCGAGGTATCGCGCATCGTCGAGCCGCCATCCCGCCTCGGCGTAGGACGCGGCGAGTTCCCTCATTGCCCAGGTCGGGTCGGGTTCTGGGATGGTGCCGACCTCCGGTACCGGCGGGCGCCAGGCGTGCAGGTTCAAGGTGGCGAGGAAGGCTGCGCCCGGCCGTGCCACAGCGGCGATGCCGGTGAGCATGGGCAGGTCGCGACCGACCATGCCGCGCAGCAGGCTCCCCCAGGGCATCAGCACGTGGACCTCCTGCACTCCGGTGAGCGCTGGCGGAAGCCGTTCCGCGCTCGCCCAGACGAACAGGGCGTTGGGAAGCCCTCCCCGGGACTGGCTGGCAGCAGCCCTGGTGGAGGCCTTCCGCATCTGGTCAGGGCTGGCGTCGAGGCCGACTACCAGCCAGCCGGGCCGCTGGCGTGCCAGGTGGAGCACGTGCTTGCCGTCACCGGTGCCGAGATCGAGCAGTACCGCCTCGTAACGGCTCCGCCGGGCCGCGTAGTCCTCGGGGGAAAGGGCGACCACCCGGCGGCCGATGACCTGCTGCACCCGCTACTCCCCTTCCTTTCCTCTGATCGCCTGGTACACCTGTCGCCGGCCCATGCCAAATGGTCGCAGCGCGCAGCCGAGGGTTCGGGGCGACACCCCCGCGTCGATCAGCGCCAGCACCACGGGTGCGAGATCAGTGTGGTCCGCCTCGCCCTGCCCCGGGGCGACGACCAGAGTCGTTTCCTCCCGGCTGCTGCCCGCTACGGCGGCCACCGTCGCCTCTGGGGTCGCACCAGCATCGTCGGCCAGCCACCGGGCGGCGACCCCGCAATCGAGGCGGCTGTCTGGCACGGCGATCGCTTGCCCGGCGGCGGTGCTCGCCAGGACCTCCGCGACGATGTCCAGATCGGAGGTGGGAATGGTCAGCACCACTGGGGCGGTCGTCCTCCGAAGCAGGGTCGCGATGGCGGGGTCCCTTGCCAGACGTCGATCGATTCGACCAAGCCAGAGTACGGGGGCGTGCGGCAGCCCAGCGGCCAGCAGCGCGGTCGTGGCCGCGGAGAGCTGCTCGTCGAGTACGACGAACCGCGCTCCCCTCCGGGCGGCGCCAGCCAGCCAGGACCAGACGGTCGAGGGGCAGTCCTCCAGACGGCAGGGCACGCGGACCGCGACGATCCCGCAGCGGTCCAGCGCAGCCAGCCCGGCCGGCTCCAGAGCGTCCGGGGCAGGCATTCCCAGCTCGATGGTGGCGTCCGCGTGGTTCCACAGCAGGCCGAGCCGGGAGCACTCGCCGCTGCTGGCCTGGCGATCGGCCTGATGATCGGCCTGAGCATCGGCCTGGCGATCCGTCCGGCGGATGAGTACGAGGGGCTGGCGCCGCCCGGTCTCGGTGAGGGTCAGCGTCACCTGGCTCGC
>JAFGOK010000116.1 GCA_016926535.1 Micromonosporaceae bacterium
GCGATGAACTCCTTGAGGTTCAGCGGCTCCTCGCCGCTGGAAACATGCTCCGCCGAGACCAGCGTGCCCTGGACGACCAGAAGGTCGATCCCGGCGTCGAGGATGACCGGCGCGAGGGCGAGGATGTGCTGCGGAGAGACCCTGACCGCGACGGTCCGGCCCCCTTCCCGCATCTGCTGCACCCGCTCGACGATCAGGCTCGGCTTGATCGGCTCGGCATACGCCTCCTGGAGGCGGGCGGTCGCCGGGATCTGGTCCCCGAGCTGCCCCAGCTCTTCCAGGATGTCCGTGGGATCGGCATACCTGCACCACAGGCCCTCGACGTTGAGGACACCGAGTCCACCGAGTTCACCGAGGGCGACGGCGGACGCCGGGCTCATCGTCGCGTCTGATGGATGGGCGACGCAGGGAATGCCGAACTGGTAGGCATCCAGCTGCCAGGTCATCGAAACGTCACGGATTTCCCTGGTACGCCGGCTGGGCACGAGTGCGACGTCGCGGAGGTGATATCCGCGATGGGCGAGCTTTCCCAGCCCGATCTCGACGACGTCACGCATGGCAGCTCCTGTCAGAACATCACGAACAAGGGAGAACAATCGGGCGCGGAGTGGCGCGAGAACCGGCAATCAGCGGGAGTGGTAGTTCGGCGACTCGATCGTCATCTGGATGTCGTGGGGGTGGCTCTCCTTCAGCCCAGCGGCCGTGATCCTGATCAGGCGACCGCGTTCATGGAGGTCGTCGATCGTCCGCGCGCCAACGTACCCCATGGCGAGGCGAAGGCCTCCGGCCAGCTGGTGGGCCACTGCCGCGAGGTGGCCACGGAACGGGACCTGACCCTCGACTCCCTCTGGAACCAGCTTATCGTCCGAAAGTACATCAGCCTGGAAATACCGGTCTTTCGAATACGACCGCCCCTGGCCGCGGGTCTGCATCGCGCCGAGCGAGCCCATGCCCCGGTACGACTTGTACTGCTTGCCGTTGATGAAGATCAAATCACCGGGGCTCTCCTCGCACCCGGCGAGCAGCGATCCGAGCATGACCGAGTCCGCCCCGGCGACGATCGCCTTGGCGATGTCGCCTGAGTACTGCATCCCCCCGTCAGCGATCACTGGAACACCGAGGGGTTTGCAGGCCCGGGCCGCCTCCATGATCGCGGTCACCTGCGGAACGCCGACGCCGGCAACGACCCGAGTGGTGCAGATGGAGCCAGGCCCGACGCCGATCTTCACGGCGTCCGCCCCGGCCTCCGCCAGTGCCCTCGCCCCAGCGTAGGTCGCGACGTTGCCCCCGACGATGTCGATGGCCGTGTCTCTCTTGAGCTGCGCCACCATCTCCAGCACCGTGCGGTTGTGACCGTGCGCCGTATCCACGACCACGACATCGACCCCGGCATCCGCCAAGGCCCGTGCCCGCTTGTAGGCGTCCTCACCGACGCCGACCCCCGCGGCGACCCGCAGCCGCCCAGCTTCGTCCTTGGTGGCCAGCGGGAACTGCTCGCTCTTCGCGAAGTCCTTCACCGTGATCAGGCCACACAGCCGCCCAGTCGCGTCAACGATCGGCAGCTTCTCGACCTTGTGCCGGCGCAGCAGGGCCAGCGCCTCGTCCTTCCTGACCCCGACCTCCGCCGTGACCAGCGGCATCGGCGTCATGACGTCCCGAACCCGGGTCGAGTGGTCGGCGACGAAGCGCATGTCACGGTTGGTGACAATGCCCACCAGCTCGCCGTCCCTGCCCACAACGGGAACGCCAGAGATGCGGTACTTCCCGCACAGGGCGTCCACGTCCCCGATGGTGTCTTCCGGGGCGCAGGTGATCGGATTCGTCACCATGCCCGCCTCTGACCGCTTGACGAGGTCGACCTGGAGGGCCTGATCCTCGATGGACAGGTTCCGGTGCAGCACCCCGATACCGCCCTGGCGTGCCATGGCGATGGCCATCCTGGCCTCGGTCACCGTGTCCATCGCGCTGGAGACCAGCGGAATCCGCAAGGTCACGTTCCTGGTCAGCTGCGTCGTCGTGTCGACGGCGCTCGGCACGATGTCTGACTCGGCGGGCAGCAGCAGCACATCATCGAAGGTCAGCCCCAGCATGGGCTTGGCCTCCCGATCCACGGCACCTTCCTTGGCGATCCAGTCGGTTTTTGGCGAGAAATCCATGTGGCGTCCCAGCGCTTGACGGCGGTCGGATCCGTCCAATGGTAGACAGCATGGGTTCTGGCCATCCAAGCCCGGGTCGGCCGATGTCCGCGAGGGTGCACCGCCACTGTGAGCCCGGCACCATGGCGCCGTCCAGGCTACGGTGAACAGGTGCAAGACGAGCCGATCGATCCGTTTGCCAGCGACCCCGGTGATCCCGCGAGCGCCTTCGAACCTGTCCCGGAGGAGGAGCCCGAGGGTGAAACGCTGACGACCGAGGAGCGTCAGGACGTGCTCGAAGATCTCGCCGATCTGGAGATCTACCAGACACTGCTGACGCCGCTGGGCGTCCGTGGACTCGTCATCGAGTGTGAGGACTGCCACCAGCCGCACTACTTCGACTGGGATCTGCTGCGGGGCAACCTGCGACAGCTGCTGAACTCCGGCCGCGCACGGGTGCACGAGCCGGCGTTCGACCCGGATCCCGATCACTACGTGACGTGGGACTACGCCCGCGGCTACGCCGACGGGGTCCACGACGCGTTGACGGAGTCGGCCGACGAGACCGAGTTCTGAGTCCTTTCGGCAGATAGGACCGAGACAACCGGGCGGGTACCGCGACCGGATGGCCGGACGCGGTACGCGAACGGTGTCGACCACTCAGCCAAACTGTTGACACGCGAATGGGGAGACGTCGTTTAGCTCACGGGCCGCCGGGGTACCGACGCTGAATGCCCGTCTGCTGCCTGTTGCCTCCCGGCCATCACGAGATCGTCAGCTCACCAGCCCAGCGCGGAACGCCGCGGCCACCGCGTGTGCCCGGTCTCGCGCGCCCAGCTTGCGGAACAGGCGGCGGGCATGGGTCTTGACGGTGTCCTCCGAGACGAACAGCTCCCTGCCAATCTCGGCGTTGCTCTTGCCATCCGCCATTCCACGCAGTACCTGGAGTTCTCGCTCGGTCAGGTCGACGCGGCGCCTGGGTGGTTCCCCGACCAGGTCACCGCGCTGCTGGGGCACCGCTGCGGTCATGGAAGCAGCGGATGAGGCCGGCAGCGCTCCGCCGAGCCGCCCGGGTTGGGACGTTGGCGGGCGACCAAGCCCAGCCGGACTCACCGGCCTGGTCAGGCCGACCCCGTTCCCGGCCTGCCCGAGTTGCGCCGGGGGCACGCCCGGTCGCGACCCGAGGCGACCGATCCCGATCTGCCCTGGTTCCTTTGGTGGCTGGCTCAGCACCAGCATCATGGCTTTCGCCAGCATCGTCACCGGCTCGGCCTGGTCCATCCGGATCACGCCTCTGGCACCGGCCGCGATGGCAGCCTGCGCCGACCGTGGATCCTCGCTACCGAAAAAGACCAGCATCGATCCAGGGGAGACCGCAAGAATCCTCCTCGCGAACTCCGCGCTGTCCGGCCGGGCGACGACCGGATCGGCGAGGACAATGTCCGCCGGTTGTTCGGAGAGGCGCGCCAGCGCCTCAACCATGGTCAGGGCGGTGCGAACCGCGTGCCCAACCCCGAGCCGCGCGGCAGCCGCCGCGATCGTTTGCGCCGCAAGCGGCGTCCGTACACAGACCAACACCGTACGCACCGTCACTCTCCTCTTCCCGGGAGAAGAAGACACGAAATGTCGTGCTCGACGCCGGGCGCGGCCTGATCGGCCGCAGCGGCATCAACCACATACCTGTCACTTGCGTTCAACGGTTGACCGCTTCTGGGGTGGCGCCTTTGTGGCAAACATTCGTAGCAAGCCGTTGACCTGGGCCACTCGCACCGAAGGAGTTGCACCGATGACGAACGTGACCCGGCTGCCTGGGCCTATTGCCGACCTCTGGGACTGGCAGCAGCAGGGCCTGTGTCGGGGACACGACAGTGCCCAGTTTTTCCACCCCGATGGAGAGCGCGGAGCTTCGAGGGGACGCAGGGAGAGCGCTGCGAAGGCCGTGTGTGATATATGCCCGGTTCGTGCCGAATGCGCAGCTCACGCGTTGAGCACCCGGGAGGCCTACGGCGTGTGGGGCGGGTTCACCGAAACGGAACGCCTGCATCTGCTCGCGGCTGGGTGGGAGGACTGCGCCGACCGGTCGAGAGGCAGGGTCGACGTCCCCCGCCTGGAGCGGCGGCTGGCCAGCCGCCAGTCGACCCGGCCGGCAGCGACGCCCCGACCTCGGCGACGGCTGGTCAGCGGGCTTCGCCAGAGAGAGCGGGCACTGTCCACGGCAGCAGGGTCAGGCCAGCGGGAGCGGACTCCGCCTGCGGAGGGGGCACGACAGTGATGGCATACTGATCAGATCTTCAGCCGCACGCGGCGATCTGACCGCACTCGGCCTCGCGGAGGCGCCATGGCCCACGACGCCGGGCTCCCCCACCAGCGGACGCACCCAACGCTGGTGCAGGTCGCGACACTCGCTGGGGTCAGCCCGAAGACGGCTTCCCGGGCGTTGAACGGGGAGCCGAATGTCGCCGAACCCACCAGAGTACGGGTCCTCGTCGCAGCCAACCGGCTCGGTTTCCGTCCCAACGGCATCGCGCGAGAGCTGCGCCGCGGCGGGACGTCCACGCTGGTCGGGCTGATCAGCGGTGATCTCGCCAACCCCTTCTACTCGACGGTTGCCAGCGGCATCGAGCGAGAACTGCGCGAGCACGGCCTTCAGCTGGTCATGGCCAGCAATGATGAGGGTCCCCGCCGAGAGCGCACACTGGTCGAGGCGTTCCTGGAACGGCGGGTCCGGGCACTGCTCATCATGTCCAGCTCCAGTGGCTCAGATCCTGGCGGGTCGTTTCACGCCGAGCGCTCCTGTCGTATGACGGAGGGGCCACCGGGCGTTCCATTCGTCTTTCTTGATTACCAGCCGGCCGGCCTGCCCTGCGATGCCGTTGTGATCGCCAACGCGGAGGGCGGTCGCCTGGCGGCCGAGCATCTGCTCGCCCGCGGGCACAGCCGCGTCGCCGTCCTCGGGGACCCGCCGCGGTACGCGACGCACCGGGATCGGTTCGCCGGGTTCGCCGACGCGATGAACGCCGCTGGGAACCACCAGTGGAGCCCTTACGCGCACTCGGACGTCCACGACGTCGCGACGGCAGAACGGGCGATCCTGGCACTGATGAACCGCGATCCCGTCCCAACCGCCATATTCACTTTGGACAATCGATTGACCACCGGCGCCCTGCGTGCCCTGGCCCACCGCAGGTATCAGCCCGCGCTGGTCGGATTCGACGATTTCGAGCTCGCGGACGTACTCGGTGTCACTGTGATCGCCCACGATGGTCAGGCCATGGGGCGAGAGGCTGCTCGACTTGCTCTCACTGGACCCAGCGAACACCCCCGTCGACAGCGTATAGTCACCATGCCAATACATTTGGTAGTGAGAGGTTCGGGGGAGCGCACGCCGTAACGGCACGTCACACCCGAGTCACGACACGGACACAGTCCCGAGATCACCGTTGACAGTCGCGATAAGGGTGGGCAATGTCTCCTCGAAAGCGATGACAACGATGTCACAACCCGATGGAGGAGCCATGAAATTCTCACGGCATACCGCCGTCGCCCTGATGAGCGTCGTAGCACTCCTCGGTGCGACCGCCTGCGGCAACGACGACGACTCGTCCGGCGACGGTACGAAAGACGTGGAAGTCTTCACGTGGTGGGCCGACGGCGGCGAGAAGGCTGGCCTGGATGGCCTGGTCAGCACCTTCGGCAAGGATTGCGCTGACTACAAGTTCGTCAACGGAGCGATCGCCGGTGGTGCCGGGGCCACCGCGAAGACCGTCCTCGCGTCCCGGCTACAGCAGAACGACCCGCCAGACACCTTCCAGGCGCACGCTGGCGCGGAGCTGACCGACTACATCAACGCCGGTCAGATCGAGGATCTCAGCAACGACTACAAGACCTGGGGCCTGGACTCGGCCTTCCCAAAGGGTCTCATCGATAACCTGACTGTCCAAGGCAAGATCTATTCTGTCCCAGCCAATATCCACCGCGCGAACGTCCTGTGGACCAACAAGAAGGTCCTGACCGACGCCGGCATCACCTCGGATGCGACGACCCTGGACCAGTTCATCGCCAACCTGGAGACCCTCAAGGGTAAGGGCATCGCCGCCCCGCTCGCGGTCGGCAAGGACTGGACCCAGCTGATGCTGCTGGAGGCGGTACTCATCACCGACCTCGGCCCCCAGAAGTTCACCGGCCTGTGGGACGGCAGCACCGACTGGAACGGGGCCGACGTCACGAAGGGCATCGAAGACTTCAAGAAGCTGCTGGGCTACTCCAACCAGGACCGCGACACGCTGGACTGGACCGACGCGGAGAAGCTGGTCATGGAGGGCAAGGCCGCGTATCAGCTGATGGGTGACTGGGAGGCTGCGGATCTCGACACCAAGGGGTTCAAGGACTACGGATACGCCCCCTTCCCCGGCAACACCGGAGCCTTCCAGTGGCTGGCTGACTCGTTCGTCCTGCCCAAGGGCGCGAAGAACGCCGACGGGACCAGATGCTGGCTGAAGACGGTCGGCAGCGCGGAGGGCCAGAAGGCCTTCAACACCAAGAAGGGCTCGATTCCGGCCCGCACCGACGCCGACGCCGCCGACTACCCGGCATACCAGCAGTCCGCGATCGCGGACTGGAAGAAGGACACCCAGGTCCCGTCCTGCGCCCACGGTGCGGGGTGCACCCAGGGCCTGATGGGTGCGATCAACTCGGCGATCGGCAAGTTCTCCACCGACCTGGACGTCTCGAGCTTCCAGAAAGCGCTCGTGGCCGCTACCTCGCAGTTCATCAAGAAGTAGCGATCCCTTCGTTCAGCGAACCTGCGTGCGGCGGGGCAGCCCTCGTGAACTGCTCCGTCGCACGTCCGTATGCCACCCCGCGCCAAAAGGGCCACTGATGCGTTCCCGAATCATGCGTTCCCGAATCAGACGGTGGGGGCCGGGCCTCCTGCTCATCTCGCCGTCCCTCATTCTGCTCGCGGTCTTCGTCTACGGACTCATCGCATGGACCATCAAGGTCTCCATGAGCGACCGGCACACGGCGCTGGAGTCAAACGGCTTCGTCGGGCTGAAAAACTACACCGACCTGTTCACCAACGACATCAACGACCGCTTCACCCACTCGCTGAAGAATCTCCTGATCTTCACCATCGTCTTCATGGTCGGCACCATGCTGATGGGCCTGCTGTGGGCACTGCTGCTCGAACGGGGAGCGCGAGCGGAAGGGGTGTTCCGCACGGTCTATCTCTTCCCGATGGCCATCTCCTTCGTCGCCTGCGGTGTCGTCTGGCGCTGGCTGCTCAGCCCCCGCCAGGGGGAGGACGCGAGCGGACTCAACTGGATCTTCGGCCA
>JAFGOK010000620.1 GCA_016926535.1 Micromonosporaceae bacterium
GGCTGGGTGGCGTTCAACCCGCTGCCGAGGCCCGACACGAAGCCGAAACCGGTCGAGAACGACTTCAGGCCGACTCCGGAACCGACCCCTCCGAGCCCCTCCAGCATGCCGACCCCCTCGACCTCGACGATGTCGCCGGCCGGGCCAGCCACCGCCGCTGGGCCTCCCCCCGCTGGTACTGGTGGCGGCTGGCCGTGGCACGCCATCACCGCCACGGTCGCCGCGGTGCTCCTGCCGCTGGCGTACCTGCTCATCCCATGGCGCATCCGCGCCAGGCGGCGCCGGCGGCTGTGGCAGGGCGATCCCGCCTCGCGGGTCCTCGGCGCGTGGTACGAGATCAACGACCTGCTGCGCCTGGCCGGCCGGCCCGCTCCCCCGTCGCTGGCCGCGACAGAGGTCAGCGCCTTCGCCGCCCGCGCCACCGCGGGCCCGTCGCACGGGCTGCGCCCCGCAGCTGCCCCCACCGCTCCGGAGTTCCTGACCGACCTGGCTGCCCTGGTCAATCGGGTCGTGTTCGCCCCGATCGGCGTGACGGCCGACGAGGCCGGCCGGGCGGTGGCACTCGCCGTCGGCTACCGGACGGAGTTGCTGTCTCGCCGATCCCGCAGGCAGCGCTGGCTCTGGGCCCTCGATCCCCGGCCGCTGCTGTGGCAGCGCCAGATCAGGCTGGACCGGGCCGCGCGATAGCCGCGACCACTGTGGCGGTCAGCTATGCCCCGCGGCAGAGGACCAGATCGGCCCGATCTCGGGTCTGGACGATCAGCCGGGCGTTGGCCTCGTCGCTCTCGTCCACCCAGGCGAGGGCGGCAGCGCTGTCCAGGCCCCGGTTCCGCTGCCGTCGCAGCAGCGCAGGGCGCCGCACCCGCGCTGGCGCGTCGAGGTACAGGACGAGATCGAACAGCGAACGTACCTCGTTCCAGGGCGGCGTCTCCAGCAGCAGGTAGTTGCCCTCGACCACCACGACCCGGATCGCGGGCCGCACCGGAACGGCGCTGCCGATGGACTCGTTCAGTGTCCGATTGAAGACAGGAGCGTAGATCGTCGCCGGCCCGAGCTCGCGCAGCCGGCGAAGCAGATGGATGAATCCTTCCGCGTCGAAGGTGGCTGGTGCGCCCTTGCGGTTGGCTAGCCCGAGCCGCTCCAGCTCCTCGTTGGCGAGGTGGAACCCGTCCATTCCCAAGGCGACCGCAGCGATGCTTTCCCTGGCCAGCGCCGACGCCATCGCCACCGCAAGGGTCGATTTCCCAGCGGCGGGCGGCCCGACGACGCCGATCAGGATCCGTCGCCGATCATCCGATGACAGCAGTGCCCGGACCGGGACCAGTGCCGCAGGCAACGTATCGGGGCTCACCATTGCCCGATCATAGACACTGACCTCCATATTGGATGGGATATGGACGCCCATTAGGATCATGCCCATGATGGGACCATCGCATGCGTTGTCCGGTGCCGCGGCGTGGCTGAGCGGCTCACTCGCCCTCGAACACCTCGATCTGTTCCATCAGACTCCCCTGCAACTGGCCGTCGGCACGGCCATGTGCGCGGGAGGTGCCCTGCTGCCCGATATGGACCTTTCCGGGAAGGTCACGACGAACCAGGGCGGCGCAACGGTGGCGCACACCTTCGGAGTCGTTTCGCTGTTCTGGGCGGAATGCCTGGAAAAGATCTCCCTCGGGGTCTACAACCTCACCCGGCGCGGGGGTGATCCGCGCCGCCACAACGGGCACCGGACCTTCACCCACACCCTGATCTTCAACATCGCACTCGGGGCAGGGACGATCGCCCTGTGTGCCCGGTTCGGCAAGTGGGCGGTCGTCGGGGTGCTGTTCGTCACCTTCGCCATGGCTTTGCGTGGCCTGTTCGAGACGTGGGCCAAGCGCGCCGGCTGGATCGTCGTGACCCTGGCCGCCGCTGCCGCTGCCTGGGGGGTGCACCAGACGCTTCCCGGCGGCCGGGGCTATCCCGCACTGGGCGTCGCCATCGGCGTCGGCGGCATCGTCCACCTGCTCGGAGACCTCCTCACCGACCGGGGGTGCCCGCTGTTCTGGCCCATCCCCATCAAGAAGCGGAAGCTCTGGCACTGCGTCGGCGTTCCCGACGCGCTCGCCGTCAAGGTGGGGGGCAAGGTCGAGGTGCTCGCCCTGCGCACCACCTTCGCAGCCATCGCGATCATCGCGGGAGCCGTCCTCCTGGCGCCCGACGTCATGCGGGGGCTGGGGATGGACGCCTAGCCTGCCCCTTGGCGTCGCCGTAGCACTCGACCACGGCGATATCCAGGGGAAACCGCACCGGGCTCGCCCCGAACAGCAACTGCCCGGCCTCGTCCCCCGCCCGCCGCATCGCCTCAGCGGTAGCCCGGGCCACAGCCGCCGGGCAGTGCGCGACGATCTCGTCGTGCTGGAAGAACACCAGCGTCGCCCCGGTGCCTGCCAGGGCGAGACGCGCCCTGGCCAGGAGCACCAGTGCCCACTCGGCAGCCGTCGCCTGGATCACGAAGTTGCGGGTGAACCGCCCCCTGGCCCGCCGGTCGGCCCCTTCGCCACTCCGCCGGTCGGCCCCTTCACCGCCCCGCCCCGGCTCCTGGCCGGCATCCTGGAGACCGGTGGAGTGCTCCCCCCATCCCGGGGGCGGCGGCGGGCAGGTCCTGCCAAGCCACGACCGCACCAGTCCACCGGCTTCCCCCGCCCGAGCTGCTGCCTCGACGAACTCCCAGGCCGTCGGATACCGCTGGCGAAGTACGGCCAGCGCCGGGGCCGCCTGCCCTCCGGTCTGCCCGTACATCGCCCCGAGCAGGGCGACCTTCGCCGCTGCCCGGTCGCCGCCGAACGACTCCGCCGCGAGTGCCTCATACAGATCGCCGGTGCCGGCGGCGGCGGCAAGTCCCCGGTCGCCGGAGACGGCAGCGAGGATGCGCGGCTCCAGCTGCCCGGCGTCCGCGGCGACGAACACCCAGCCGGGATCGGCGATGACGGCGCTGCGGATCGCTCTGGGAATCTGGAGGGCGCCCCCGCCCCGCGTCGCCCACCGCCCGGAGGCAGCGCCGCCAGCGACATACTCCGGGTGGAAGCGCCCGTCCCGCACCCACTGCCGGCGCCAGGTCCAGCCATGGGCCGTCCAGATCCGGTAGAGCTCCTTGTACTCCAGCAGGAGCGGAACGGCTGGGTGGTCCACCTGTCTAAGCACTCCGGCCCGGGTCGACGGCAGCGTGATCCCGATCCTGGAGAAGGCCCGTAGCACCTCTGCTGGGGAGTCCGGGCGCATCTGGTGCCCTCCGAAGGCGTCGACGATCCGCTGGGTCAACTCGACGAGCCGGCGGGGCTGCCCCCCTCCTGCGGAGGGTGAGCCGAGCAACTCCAGCAGCACCCGCTCGTGGACCTCGACGCGGAGGGGAAGCCCTTCGAGCCCCATCTCGACGGCGGCGAGCGCCCCGGCGGACTCCGCCGCGATCAGCATCCGCATGCGACCTGGTTCCGCGCAGCGGGCACACCGGGCATGCTGGTCAGGGACCACCCGGACGAGTGCTTCGAGCCCGTGGATCCCGCTGGTTGGCTGGCCAGGCTGATTGGCGCCGGCCACGCGGATCTCGCCGCGGGGAAACAGCTCCTGCTGGTCATCTGGCTGCCCCGGACCGGGCCGGCTCAACCGATCCGAGGCGTCCTCGGGGACCGGAGCGCCGGTCAGCCTCGCGAACGCTGCCGCGAGGGACCGCGGCTCGCCCCACCGTCCGGCAGCCCCGAGGAGGAGCGCCTCGGTCAGCTCAATGTCGTGGCAGCGAGCGAGCCGGACTCCGGACCGGAGGAGCGGTGGATAGCACTCAGCCGTCGACGGCCACACCCATCGGAGCGTCCGCTGGGTCCGGGCCAGATCGCGGATGGCGCCAGCGAGATCGGCCACCCATCGGGCCGGACCACACGCCGTGCCGTCTTCGGTCAAC
>JAFGOK010000621.1 GCA_016926535.1 Micromonosporaceae bacterium
GCAGATCCTCGACGAGCAGTCCCATCCGCGCCGCCTCGCTCTCGATCCGGGCCAGCAACTCCGCGGTCTGCTCCGGCGCTCTGGCCGCCCCCTGGCGGTACAGCTCGGAAAAACCTTTGATCGTGGTCAGCGGGGTCCGCAGCTCATGTGAGGCATCGGCGACGAACTGCCGCATCCGCTCCTCCGAGGCGGCCCGGGCGGCAAATGCCACCTCAAGATGGGCCAGCATGGCGTTGAACGCCTCTGCGAGGTGGCCGACCTCCGTGTTGGGGTCGGATTCCGGGGCTCGGCGAGTCAGGTCCCCAGCTGTGATGGCGGCGGCGGTCCGCTCGATCTCTGTCAGCGGCCGGAGGCTGGCCTGGACGATGCCGATGCCGACCGACGCCAGTACGGCCAGTACCCCGATCCCGACGATCAGCTCTGAGGCGACCAGATTGTCAACGGCGTCATCCGCCCCGGCAAGGCTCTCCCCGACGACCAGGTAGGTGCCGTCGCGTTGCAGGCGCACCAGAATCCGCCACCGCTCCGTCGTCTGCCGCGAGGAAACCGTGACTGACTTGTCGCGGAGCTCATCGAGCCGGTCGAAGGAAGGGATCTTCGGATAGCCGGCCGCGTCCCGGACCGCGTAGATCTCCGACCCGGTATTCCCGACCCGGGCGACCATGTAGTCGGTCGGCAGGAACAGACCCGGCTGCTGCCGCATCTCGCCGATGTCGATGCTGTCGGCGATGTCCACCAGATGCCGGTCCACCCGGTCGATAAGGTAGGTCCGCAGTGCCAGCGCACTGACCACACCGATGAGCAGCAGGGCGATCGTGACGAGCGCCAGGACCGCCGCGATGAGTCTCAGCCGGAGGGGAACCGCGGAGGCACGCGACCGGGTCACGGCCTCAGACCGGCAGTCTCAGGACGTACCCGACCCCGCGCAGCGTGTGGATGAGACGGGGCTCCATGACGTCCACCTTGCGCCGCAGGTAGGAAATATACGACTCGACGATACTGTCGTCCCCGCGGAAGTCGTAGTTCCAGACCTGATCGAGGATCTGCGCCTTGGAGAGGACCCGCCCAGCGTTCAGCATGAGGTAGCGCAGCAGCTTGAACTCGGTCGGGGACAGCGAGATCGTGGTGCCACCCCGGGTCACCTCATGCGTTTCCTCGTCCAACTCGAGGTCGGCGAAGGACAACCTGCTCGGCTCCCGCTCTCCTGAGGTCCTTCTCAGCACTGCCCTGATCCTCGCCGCCAGTTCCTCAAGGCTGAACGGCTTGGTGACATAGTCGTCTCCCCCAAGCGTCAGCCCTCTGACCTTGTCTTCCGTGCCATCTCTCGCGGTGAGGAACACCACTGGGGTCCGGACCCCAGCCCCTCGCACCCGGCGAATGACCTCAAAACCATCGAGATCAGGAAGCATGATATCCAAAACAATTAAATCCGGTTTCAGCTCGCGGGCTGCGGTGACCGCCTCCGCACCGGTGGTCACCGCATCAACCGCGAACCCAGCGAAGCGCAGGCTTGCGGACAGTAGCTCGCGGATGTTGGGATCATCCTCGACTACAAGCAGTCTCGCTTCAGCCTGCGCCGCGCTCGACGACGCCGCACCCCCGGATTGTGCGATGCCGCCTCGTGCCCCCATGCGTCTATGGTGGCCCCCCGTACTGGAGTCGCGCTGAAGTTTGTCTGGGAGTTTCCTGGACATGATCATCTTTCTGCTACCCCGACGGACCGAGGGTGGCTGGACCTATACCAGTACAGTCGGCGTGGCACTGCATCGCGACGGGAGACCAAACATGTCGGACGGACAAATCGTGGTCGACGGCCTGGTGAAACACTACCGCCAGGTCAGAGCGGTCGACGGGTTACGGTTTGTGGTCCGTTCGGGGAAAGTCACCGGCTTCCTCGGGCCGAACGGGGCGGGCAAGACCACTACGCTCCGCATGATTCTGAACCTGGTCCGTCCGACGGCCGGAATGGCCACCATCGGCGGAGTCCGCTACCCGGATCTCAGGGACCCCATCCACACGGTCGGAGCGGTTCTTGAGGCGTCCAGCGCCCATCGGGGCCGAACGGCGCGCAATCACCTCCGGGTGATCAGTACGGCGGCCGGGCTTCCCGCCAGCAGGGCCGATGAGGTACTCGAACTCGTCGGGCTCGCTCCGGCGGCGCGGCGCAAGTTCAAGGGTTACTCCCTGGGCATGCGGCAGCGCCTCGGGATCGCAACCGCCATGCTGGGCGACCCGACGACGCTCATCCTTGACGAGCCGGCCAACGGCCTGGACCCCGAGGGCATCCGGTGGATGCGCAACTTCCTGAAGGGGCTGGCCGCCGAGGGAAAGACCGTCTTCGTCTCCAGCCACCTGCTGTCGGAGATGGAGCTCCTGGCGGACGAGGTGATCATCATTGCCGCAGGGCGGCTGGTGACCCAGGGCCCCATGGAACAGATCATCAAGTCCTCCACCGCCCAGACGACCGTCCGGGTTCGCACACCGCAGGCCGACACCCTGACACTCTCGCTCAAGGAACTCGGCGGAAGCGTCACCGCTGGCGATACCGGAGCTTTGCTCGTCACGGGGCTGGAGCCCCCCGCTGTCGGTGCCGCGGCTCTGCGGGCCGGAGTCGAGTTGCACGAGCTGGTCGCAGAGCAGCCCGATCTGGAGCAGGTGTTCCTACAACTGACCGAAGGGAAGGCGGTCATCCGATGACCCGCGCGATCCGCAGTGAGCTACTCAAGATCCGCACGACCAACACCTGGTGGCTCATGGGGTTGGGCATGGTCCTGTTCACCGGACTTGCCCTGCTGATCAACGGGCTCAACGCTCACTTCGAGCTTCAGCCGCAGACGATCGACGACGACGCGCCGGCCGAAATCCGCGAAGAGATGATCCGCGAAGAGAACGAACGCTACTCGGAGGTCCACAGCGCGGCGGGTATCGCCAAGATCGCGGCAAACATGTACACCTCCGGGCAGTTCTTCGGGGTGTTGTTCATCATGATTCTGGGTGGGTTGATCGTCACCAACGAGTACTTCCACCAGACCGCGACCGCGACGTTCCTCACCATTCCGCACCGGACCAAGGTCATTGTGGCGAAGCTCTTCGCGGCGGTCGTGCTCGGCTTCGGCGGCTGGCTGCTGACGACAGTGATCAACCTGGCGACGACCGCTGCGGTGTTCAATTACGAGCACATCTCGATGAGTCTCGACCGATGGGATGTCCACCGAACCATCCTGCTCAACCTTGCCGCGTTCGCCGTCTGGGCGATTCTGGGAGTCGCGCTCGGGACACTGATCCGCAGCCAGATCGGGACCGTGGTCACCGGATGCGTGGTCTACCTCATCGGACTCGCGGCGGCCGAAGTCGTCTTCGGGCTCGTCCACGCGTATCTCATCAAGGAGGACTGGGTCATCACCGCCGAGGTGATCGTCCCGTCCATCGCCTCTATGATCATGGTGACTCCTGGTGAGATGTACCCCCACGCCGCCCCACAATGGGTCGGAGCCGCCGTGCTCATCGGGTATGCGCTGGTCGCCGGGGTCATCGGCACGTTGATCACGCGCAGGCGAGACATCTCCTGAGGCAGCTGCCGTAGGGTCACCGGATGAGCGTTTCACCCCTCCCGCCGCGGCGCGCCGCACGGCTTACGGCCGCCGTTACGGCCGCTGCGGCGGCCGTAACGCTTCTTCTAGCCGCTTGCGGGTCGGATGGCGCCCAGGACCGGGTCACCCCGGTGGAGTCCGGGACGGGCCCACCTCCGGCGGGCCCGTCGGCGTCCGCCTCCGCTCGGAGATCCGCCCCGCAGTCGGCGTTCGCCGTTGGCGTCCGCACGCTGAACCTCAGCCGATCTGCGGACCGGCCGCTACCGACCACCATCTGGTATCCGGCCAGCGGGAGTGCCAGCCGGGGCGCTCCGGTCGCCAGGAAGGGCGCCAGCGTCGCACAGGGTCGTTTTCCACTCGTCCTCGCCAGCCACGGCCTGACCGGGCTGCCAGAGCACCTCGCGCCGATCACCACCCGTCTGGCTGCGGCTGGCTTCATCGTGGCAGCTCCGGCGTACCCTCACACGAATCGCAACGCGGCCAAGACCAATGTCCTGGATGTCGCCAACCAGCCGGCAGACGCCTTCTTCGTGCTGGAGGCCGTCATCAAGCTCGGTGTGACCTCCGGGGATGCCCTGTTCGGGCGTATCGACTCTGACCGCATCGGGGCGGCCGGTCACTCCGCCGGCGGGTTCACGACCGGCGGGATGTTCTCGGCAGAGCATGGCTCCCGGCTGAAAGCGGGCATCATCGTGTCCGGCGGCAGCCTTGGCCTCTCCAGGACACCTGAGGCCTCCATCCTGTTCGTCCATGGAGACAGCGACGAGGTCGTCTCCTACGACACCGGCAAGTCGGCCTACAACCGGCTCACCTGGCCAAAGGCGTTCCTCACCGTGGTCGGCGGCGACCACACGGCGTTTCTCGCCCCGAGAAACCCAGCGTTCAGCCCGATTATCAAGACCATCACCGACTTCCTCCGCTCGACGCTGTACGACGACGCCGCAGCCCGGTCGCGGCTGGCCGCCGACGGCTCAAGTGCCACGACCAGGTACGAGCAGGAGTTGGGCTAGCGCAGCTCC
>JAFGOK010000117.1 GCA_016926535.1 Micromonosporaceae bacterium
ACCGCCGGACGCACCGAGGCCACCGGCGGCCTCGACCCGAGTACTGAGGCACCGTTCCATGACCTGATCGTCCAGGAGTTGGCGGGGCACGGTCACCAGGTCGCCGCCGAGCAAGCCGGCCCGCTGCGGGCGGCCACCATCGACGTGGTGTACCTGGTCAGAGCCGACGTTCGCCTGGTCGGCTTCTGGGACAACGCGCACAAGCGGGAACAACTCCGCCGCAAGATCATTCACCGGCTCGACGAGACCCGGCTGGAGGACGGCAGCGACCTGTTCCAGTACCAGTGGCTGTCGTCCCTGGCCGACCGGATCATGGAGCTGGCCAAGGCCAACCGCGCCAAGCTCGCCGCCGTACCATGATCACGAGTGATCAACGAAGCGAGCTGATGCGAGCATGACTAGGGCAAAATTGGGCGCCGGTACGGCCGAGAACCTGCCAGACACCATGCTCATCGGGGACCTGCACTTCGCCGTCCAGGAATCGACCCGCCGCGCCACCGTCGGCATCACCGTCGACCGCGACGGGTCGCTGATCCTGCACGCGCCACCCGACTGCCCGCCCACCGAACTGGCAGCCTGGGCGCGCACCAAGCGGATGTGGGTTTATCGCAAGCTCGCCGAGAAGGACCTGCTGCTGTCGAGCCGACCGGCCAAGGAGTTCGTCACCGGCGAGGGCTTCGCCTACCTCGGCCGCAGCTACCGGCTCCTAGTCGCCGACGTCAACCAGGTCAGGATGGAACGTGGCCGACTCCTCCTACCCCGAGCCTCAGCCGAGGCTGCCCGAGCCGCGCTGATCGGCTGGTACCGCCACCGGGGACACCGGTGGCTACCGGGCCGCATGCGTCCCTGGGCCTCCCGGATGGCACTGAACCCGGCCGGGCTGGACGTCCGCGACCTCGGCTACCGCTGGGGCTCACTCAGCACCAGCGGCCGAGTCAACATCCACTGGGCCACCCTGCAACTGCCCCCATCGCTCGTCGACTACGTCCTCGTCCACGAACTCGCCCACCTCGCCCATCCCCAGCACACCCCAGCCTTCTGGGCAACGGTGGAACGAGCCCTACCCGACTACGAGCGGCGCAAGAACGACCTGCTCACGACCGGAGCCGAACTCTGGCTCGGGTAGCGAAGCACCAAATGCCGCGCCTGCCACCCCCGACGGCATCTGTTGCAGTCTGACGGTGAAATGACCGCGTTCTATGAAGCGTGTGGCGTGAGGGTCATCGCCTGGTATGGCTGGACCTTGCTCGCTTAGCCTGCAAGAGAACTCCACTTGCATTCAGGCGGAACCTCGCCATTGGAATGCTCACGTCATAGCGTTGGGCGATGATTGTCGGATCGGAACCGGCAAACGCCTCACGTAGAAGAAGTGCACGGGAGAGAAGGAGGCAGGCGCCAAGCCAGTTGGCTTCTTCCTCTTGTTCTGGGTTGCATGTGAAAAACGTGTGTCCGCCCAATTGTTGAAGTTCCCGGACCTCGTGGTTGAGTAGCAGGTGCGCAATTTCGTGAGCGATGTCGCTGTTTATGCGACCGGGCTCGCTGTCCGGATTGGTGATGATCGCGGTACGGCCGCCTGGCAGGTGAAAGGTCGCGGCTGAGAACGCCCCAGGCTGAATCCGGTTCAACTCGTCCAGGTCGGACCGCGCGACGAGGGAATCTGCGGAATGCATCTCAACGCCAAGGTGGATAGCCAGATTTCGGATGGCCATCCGATCATGCGGTTCTAAGCCAAGTTGGGCACGCATACGATCGGCGAGTCGTTCAGCCTCGGTCTTGAATCCGCGTCGCATTCGGCACTCGTTCCGCGGTTAGGATTTTGTAGGTGGCATGGCGGTAAGCTTCTCCTGCATTTCGCTCAGCAGTATGCCCAGTTTTCGGGAAGCTTCGGGACTGAACGTAGATGCAGCCCTCAGGTGGACTCGAACGTTTCGATCGGCAGCAACAAGGTTGCTGTACAACTCCCGCACGAGACTTGCGATCTTCTCTGCGGCGGCATCGGTTAGGTTCGGATCCCGGGCTAGGTGGTAAGCGATAAGCTCGGGTGTGTTCTCAATTCGCAGCTGAGCTGGCTGGAAAAACCGCTCTGGGGGAAGGCCAAGCCAGTCGACGATCCTTCGGAAGTTTGCGAGGTCGGGAAGGTCGCCCTTTTCGACCCTGGCCAGGGTGTTGAAAGGCACCTCTGCCTGCTCGGCCGCAGCACGTAAGCTCAGTCGGCCCCGTCGCTCGCGTTCGGTCCGGACGAGCATCCCCAGCATCTTGATGTCGATCGGCTCGTCCATGTTCACCTCCGACATCGATATACGTCTGACCCTTTTTGGATCATGGTACCGCTTCCATGTGATCTTGCTGCCCCGAGGCGCGACACGTGTGACGGAGGGGCGTACCCTACCCGGGGATCAAGGTTTGTACCGCGATCGGTACATGCCGTACGATCCTCGACGGTTCCAGCGTAGCGCCGCCTCCCGCAGGCCGCCACGCTGCGCAGATTCGATGCGGATCGGCGATCCGCGTTTGGGGGAGGCATGGCTCGAAACGCTGTCCGGCTCGACGACGTGCGTCGGCTGCCAGACACGGCTGCACCGGGGATCGCCGACGCGCGGCTTCTGCCCGACGAGGAGTTCTCGGGCGCCTGGTCCGCCATCGTGCTACCCGACGGCATGAAGCAGCGGATGCTCCGTACCGCCGTGGCCTCAGTTCACCTGCGGAGTGCCGTGCCGTTCGACGCACTTCCCCTGCATGGCGTGCTCCTGCTGGGCGGACCGCCCGGTGTCGGGAAAACCGCCGGGGCAAGAGGGCTATCCAACCAGGTCGCACGAACCATCAACCTCGAGACGCCATGGCTGTTCGTCGAGGTCGATCCTCACGCCCTGGCCAGTTCGTCACTGGGGCGTAGCCAGCGCGCGGTCGAGCAACTGTTCGGAACGTTGCTGGACGAGCACGCCAGCGCAGGTCCGATGATCGTGTTGCTGGACGAGGTCGAGACCCTGTTCACCGACCGGAGCGCCCTGTCGATGGAGTCCAACCCGATCGACGTGCACCGCGCCGTCGATGCCGCCCTGGTCGGGCTGGACCGCTTGGCACGACGCCACCGCAACCTCCTGGTCATCGCCACGACCAACTTCCCGGACGCCATCGACCCAGCGCTCGCATCACGAGCCGACTGGATCTTCGAGATCCCCCGGCCCGACCGCGACGCCCGGCGGGCCATCTTGGAACACACCGCTGCCGCCGTCGCCGCGGCATTCCCCGGCGCGGACGCCCTGCTGAACCCAGACATCCTCGACCAGGCAGCTGACCGCTCCGCTGGGCTGGACGGCCGCCAACTTCGCAAAGCCGTCGCGGCAGCCTGCGCCGTCCGATCCGGCGCCAAGGGCGACCCCGACCAGGTAACCGGTGCCGACCTGGCGGCTGCGGTCAGCGAGATGGGTGGACAGCGATGAGCGTCGTCTCCCGGACCGTCCCCGCCATCCCCGTCCGTACCTCCACCGATACCTGGGCCGTGATCGTCGCCCTGCTGACGGCACCGGAGCACGCCGCGCGAGCCGATCTGAACGCCATCGCTGACACAGCGGCCCTACTGATCGCGGAGGAGTACACCCGAGACGCGCCGATCGTGGTCCTTCCCGCCGTCGGCGACCGGATCCGGATCTATACCGTCCACGGGCCGGCCGCGATCGACGACGAGGATCCCGCTGCACTGGCGACCTGGCCACTGACCACTCCCGGCTGGAAAGTCTCCCTGCCGTGCGGCGTCGATGACATCGACGAAATTCGCGCGGCCCTGGCGCCCTACTCCTTCGCGGAGGTCCGGGACACCACCGAGGGCGTCACCGTCGGCGTAGCCGCATCCGCACCCCACGGCACCGGCTCAATTTCGATCAACTACGACGAGCTGGAGCGGCCATGAGCACCCGCGTACAAGTCAACGTCCACGTGTACGCGACCACCCACGTCGCGACCAACATCCTGAAGAGCGTCCGACAGATCGTCCGCGAGAGCGGCCTGAACCCCGACAAGATCCGAAGCTTGTGGTCGGTGCTAGAGACCGGCATCGCCACCTGGCTCGGCTCCGGCCACCTCAAGGGCCTCGTCCTGGAGGTCTACGACCCGGCGAAGCCCAGCGGTACCGACCTGGTAGGTCGGTTCGACTTCACGATCGACTACACGTACTACGGCAGTGGCGACGGTGACCTGTGGCTCGACCCCGACACCGTCTCGTACGCGGTCCGCAAGAACGGCAGCTACCCAGCCAACTGCGAGTACCGTCTCATCGCTGACACCGCCACCGGTTACCCCAGCGTTGCCGGCTGGTCCACCACGACGTTCCGTTCCACGACCGGATTCACCAGACATTCAGTCGGTACGACCATCGGCGGCGGCAGTCTCGGCGCTGGCCTGAGCTACTACTCCAGGAGCAACTGATGCTCACCGTCAACGACGCGTTCTACAAGTTCCGCAGCCGTCTGCAGACGACCAGCACTGAAGACAAGTCCGCCAGCGCCAGGCAACGCCGGATCCGCGAAATCCTGGACGGCGAACTGGACATCAAGGAGGACTTCCTGACCGGCGCCTACCGGCGCCATACCAAGACCAAGCCCCTCCGCGACGTCGACATCATGATCGTCCTGACGGACACCACATACCTTGATCGCCATCCCCACGACGTTCTCGAACTTGTCCGCGACGCGCTGGCACCCCACTACGGCGAGGACCGAGTCTGCTGCGACCGCCGCGCGGTACGCGTCGACTTCGGGGTGAACATCGTGGATGACGTCAGCGACGAGGTCGTATCCTTCGACGTCGTCCCCGCCTTCACCCACGGCGACCACTACCTCATCCCCGACGACGTCCAAGGCGAATGGATCCACACAAACCCGAAGATCCACGCCGAGCAAGCCACCACCGCAAACCAGAACTTCAGCGACCAGTGGAAGCCACTGGTAAAGATGATCAAAAAGTGGAACGACGTCCAGGGGCACCAGGTCGAACCCTCCTTCCTCATCGAAGTCATGGCACTGAAGCTGATCACCGGACCATGGTCCGGAGACCACCGCAGGGAACTACGGCAGTTCTTCGCCAGCGCCGCCGACCGCATCGCCGAAGGCTGGCCCGACCCGGCCCACGTCGGCCCAGACATCTCTGACGTCCTCGACGGCGATCCGGCCAAGATGGCCGCCGCACAGGCAGCGCTGCGCGCGGCCGAAGCCGCCTGCACCGCAGCGATCAACCTGGAACGATCCGGTCGAACAGGAGATGCCCTCGCCGCATGGCGCAACATCTTCGGCCCACTCTTCCCGCTGTCGTGACCGGCATGCTCGCACCTCGACCGGTCCTGGAGGGGCAATCCGCGAGGATCAAACAGCGCCAGGACGAACCCGAACACCTCCAGCGACTGCTCGCCTACAGCCGTGCTTACCAGGTCGCACATCGGTGGAGACGCATCCGCGCGCTCGGAACGTTCGTGCTTGCCGCCATCGGCCCGCTCATCGCGCTGTTCATCCACGGCACCAGCGACCTTGTGGCGGCAATCAGCGCTGGATGGCTCGTGCTCGGACGAACGATCCTGACCTGGATGGAGCAGCGCGGCACCCTCGAAGCCGTCCGGATACAGGAGCTGTACGACACGAACCTGTTCCACCTACCGTGGAACGCCGCCCTCGCAGGACGTCCCCCGGCACCCGAAGACATGGCTGCCGCCGCCCGACACATCACCGACGACACCCGGTACCGCGACTGGTACAGCATCGACCTCGGCGACACCCCATGGCCAGCCGACGTCCTCCTGTGCCAGCGGCAGAGCATGGTGTGGAGTAGGCAAGATCATAAGAACTATGGCTCTATCGTCTTGATCACGGGGATCTCTTGGTTCATCGTCGGACTGACCATTGCCCTCGTCCGAGAGCTGAGCCTCGCGGACTACCTGATCAAGATCTTTCTCCCTAGCGCTCCGGCCTTCCTCGAATCGGCGGACCTGGCCGCGTTGCACTTGCGTCACGCGGGAAACCGCCGGCAGGCGGAACACAAAATAGACGATCTCTGGCAGGCGTACGTCACGGCCCCAGAATCATTGACCGTCTTCGCATGCAGGGAAGTTCAGGACTCGGCATATCTGCTGCGCCGTGACGGACCGCGCGTCCCGCAGTTCTTCTACAAGCTGCGAAGATCTGCGTCGGAACTGGCCACCCGGGCGGGGGCATCGGCACTCCGTGCCGCGAGCCGGCCACCGGGCGGGCCGACCACATGAGTTGATTTGTGTGGCTCGGCGCGAGCCGATCAAGTCGCTGGATGTCAGCTGCTGGACTTGAAGCTGGGCGGGAATGTCTCTTTGCGGAAAGGTCATGTGACGACGACAGTGTCTGACGCCTTCAACCGTTTCCGAGCGAACCTCGAACTGACCGGCCTACAGGAAAGCACTGTGGCTGAGCGCCAAAGCTCTGTCCGGGCGGCCGTAGCTCGTGAGTTGCCCGTGATCGACGATTTTCTGACCGGATCTTACCGGCGGCACACGCTCATCGCGCCGCTGTCGAGGGCCGACGTGGACTTGGTAGCCGTGTTGGACCGTTCGCTTCGTCGTCGTGGACCACGTGCCGTTCTAGACGCGACGAGGCGAGTGCTGCTGAAGTCATACCCAAACTCGGAAGTCAGCCGGAACGGCCAGGCCATCACAATCAGGTTCAGCGACTTCGTCGTTGATCTCGTTCCAGCGTTCGTGGTGCCGTGGTGGGACTTGGGTGGCGAGGGCTGGGACATCTGCGACTCGGGCAGCGATACCTGGCTTCGTACCAACCCGCGGAAGCACACCGAACTGTCCGCGGAGATCAATCGGCGGACAGGAGGTCGGTTGGTTCCGACGGTAAAGATGATCAAAGCGTGGAACCGTACGGCCGGCAGTCCCCTGCGTAGCTTCCACCTCGAAGCGCTGGCTTGGTCGACCTTCGATCCTGGCTGGGTGCCATACCACTGGTTCGGCCCCGGTGTGAGCATGGAGACCGACCCGGACAACGTAAGTCGATTCTTCTCGAATGCAGAGTGTCTTCTGGGACGCCGGTTGCCTGATCCGGCCCAGGGCCGTGGCGACGTGGGCGCCTACCTGTCGAAATCTGCCCGTACCGCTGCGAAATCGAAAGTCAAAACGGCCCACCAACGGTGTCAGCGGGCCGCCACCTTGCACGCAACCGGAGACCACGTGGCGGCGGCAGCGATCTACCGGCAGGTGTTCGGGGACGCCTTTCCCGGCTGAGGCTCGGAGGTTCCCACGTACCGCGCTGACGGAGCGGCGGCACCCCTGCTGGCATGCCCTCGGACCCATAGCACCGGAAGCTGGGGGCAGTCGGAGTCCGTGGCGATCATCGAACTGGACCGGACCATGGTGTGGCGGGCAGAGACTGTTGCCGGACGAGGAGATCGCCCTCGTCGTCGCCGATCGCTGACGTATCGGTGTAGCGGGATGCTGTCCTCGAGGTCCAGAGCTGTCGGACGCCAGCGCCGCTCGCGGACGCCAGCACGCGAGTTGGGGCACGGTCCGTCACCGCCCTCGCCGCGAGTGAGGTCGCGCCTGCGCGCGGCACCGGCGCGCAGGCCACGGCAAGGCGGGTACGCCGTCTGTCGTTGACGGCCCCGGGCGCACACGGCAGCTATGCTGTCGACGGGCGTCGCCGTATGTACGCCCGCCGGAACCGCATCCGCCCGACGCGTCACATCCGGCGAACCGAGCCGCCGCTCGGCACCACGGACACTCTTAATCCTGATGACGTGGACTTGTGGCAGCCGCAGGTGCGGCGTGAGGGCGGCATGCTGAACCGTGCTGGCGGACAGGGCTGACACGTCATGACCACCAACCGAACCCACCGCACCCGGCTGGCGCGGGCCTTGGCCGCTGTCGCCGACATCGGCTACCAGGCGGCGCTCACGCGAGTCGTTCGAGCCGCCGAGGCCGGTCTGCTGCCCGACCCGCTCGACGCCGCCGGGATGCGCCACGCCCTAGACGTCCTGCTCGCCGGCACCGATCCCGCCGGGGCCGAGTCCGCCGCCGGGTCGGCCCTGCGGCTGGAGCCGCGCTACTACCGGCTGGCCGAGGTCTGCGATGGCCGGCTACAGCCCGGTGTCACCGGACGTATCGACAGGGCCCGCGCCCTCGGCGTGGCACCGGTGCGCGACCGGGGCGGTTTCGACCCGGTCGAGGCCCTCGGCCCGGTCATGGCCGACACCGACGACCCGGACACCGGCAGCGACTGGTGGCGGCGGGTCGTGCACGCCGGTACCCGACCGGACTGCACCCTGCACGGCCCGTACCCGCCCGGCAGCCGCCCGGACGGCTCGGTGCCGATCGACGCGGCCCTCGACGCCCGCGACGCCACCAGCGACGTCGACGCCTATGAGGCGACGCTGCGGGCCATCACACGCCGCGAACCTCGCGACATCGACGCCCACGCGCACCTCGGCAACCTGTACCTCGACATGGTTGACCCCGGCAGCGCCATCACCGTCAGCCCGCCGCCCAGCGAGCAGGACCGGCGGAGCTGGCTGCGCACTGCGCTGGGCCACTACCAGACTGCAATTGGCGTGGCCGAGCTTGCCCTGCCCGATCCGTTCACCGGGTTCCTGCGCTGGGCTGACCTGGACAACCGGCCCTTCGGGCGCGCCCAGCACGGCCTCGCCCTGGCGCTGTGGCGACTCGGGCGCTTCGACGCCGCGCAGGCGGTGCTGCTGAACATGCTGTGGCTTTGCCCGATGGACAACCAGGGTGCCCGGATGCTGCTGGCCAACGTAGGCGCCGGCCGACGGTGGGACGACGCCCAGTACCGGTAGCGCCGTGGAGTGCCGGCACCGGCGGTGTGGCGTGGTCGCTCACCCGCGTTCGTACCGTCGGGCCTCGGCGCGTAAGCCCTCCAGGCACTCCTCGAACGTGACGAGGCTGAGGTCCAAAGCCCAGACACCATCGCGGAACGGTCCGAAGCCGATCCGCGATGCCACCGTCCCGAGCGCCTGGATGGCCTGTTTGCGCTGCGGGCCGGCCCCCGCCGCCGGCGCGCCTGGTTCGTCGACCGGCAGCGGGGCGGGGTAGCAGATCACGGCGCGAACGCCGCCGGACAGGATCTTGATCGCCGAGGCGGTCAGCAGCGCCCCGATGCCGAAGCCGCGCCACGCGGGCTCTAGCCGGACGAGATCAACGACCAGGATCCGACTGCCCACGGGCTCCAGCGACTCGTCCAGATCCTCCGCCAGTTCACCGCTGCCGCGATCGAAGATCACCCTGGCGATCCGGGGCAGATTGCCGTCCTCGTCGGCTAACAGCCCAGACGCATCTGCTGATTCATCCAGGTCGACCGCGACGAACCGCATATCGCCCACGTGCACGGTCGCGTTGCCGGCCTCGTCATAGACGTCCGCCGACACATTCCAGGTCTCAAGTTCCTCGCCGGGCTCGACGGACCACGCCCGGCGATGGTTCACAGTCAACTCCACCGCGAACAGATCGGCCGGCAGTGGTATCTCTGGCAGCGTCGGCTGCTGGTGGCGCTCCACCGCGTCGACGTACGCCTGCACCTCCGCGGCACTGAACAGGTGGCGGTTCTCGTCCGTCACGACGTGCCCAACCTCCTGCCACGCCGCGACATACGCCGGATCAACCCCCGCGTCCTCGGCCGCCTGCCGCAGCGCCTCGAACGTGGACTGCCAGCCCTGCGGCCCCAGCGGCGTCGGTTCGTCGGCATCCGGGTCGAAGAACACCGGGTCGTCAGGCCCCGGATCCCGGCCGAACTTCTCGCGGAACGCCTGCAGGTTGGCCTCGAATGCCTCCTGCATCGCTCGGCCCTCGGCCGTGTCCAGACTCCAATTCAGGGCCGGACCACCTTCCGGCAGTGGCATCCGCTGAACGAACCGCGGATCACCGGACCGCTCGGCCACAAGCCGGACGTGCTCTTCCCGTTCCCGCTCGTCGCGGGCCAGCCGCTGCTCGGCCTCGTGAGCACGTCGCTGCGTCTCACGCTGTCGGGCCGTCCGCCTCTTCGGCATCGCAATCCCTCCCACATCCACAGAGTGGTGCAGAAACCACGATAGAGGTGCCCCGGCTGGGACTCGCAACCGCGCGCAATCCTCCAAGAGGCGAGCCCGGCGCCAGACGGGCGCGGCCACTGGGCCGTGCGCTGGCGGCGGTGCTGCGCGCCGATGCGGAGCAGGGAGACGGCGTGGCCGAGCGGTATGCCGCCGTCGCCTGCGAGATCATGAGGTCGTGACGCCGCTTTCCCGTGGACTGTGACAGGCGGTCAGATGCCCGCTTCTCGGCGGTAGTCGCGATCCGGGGGTCCCGGCCTACGAGGTCCGACCATGGCGACATCTGGCGATGCTTGACAAGAGCAACAGGTCAAGGCGATAAGCGTGCTCGGCATCTGGCGATGCTTGACAAGAGCAACAGGTCAAGGCGATAAGCGTGCTCGGCACGGCGGTGCTTTCCGACCGCGCAGGGCACCCGAACCAAGTTGTCGATCATGTATTCCGACCCACGTCATTGCAGGCCGCACCACCATCAAGTACTAGATTCATCTAGTGTGATGGCGGCAAAATCCGCTGGTCACCGTTGCGAGACGGTGCCAGCGGATACGCCATGTCGATCATCAGCACACTGAACGACCATGCACAGTTCTTCAGCGTGCCCCCGGCAGGATTCGAACCTGCGCTCCCGCCTCCGGAGGGCGGTGCTCTATCCCCTGAGCTACGGGGGCTCTGGCGTGTCCGG
>JAFGOK010000622.1 GCA_016926535.1 Micromonosporaceae bacterium
TCGGGATGACCATCCGGTTCGACCCGATCGGACAGGCCGCCTGACCAGGTCAAACCCATCGGTGGTCACCGCATTCTCGTGTCAGGTGCACTGCGAGGACGGCGATCCACCGACGGTGTACGTCATCGGAGAGGTCGACCTGAGCACTCGTTGCCGATTGGCCGAGGCTCTCGGCCAGGCCGGGCGGCCAGGACATGACCTTGCCGTCAACTGCGCCAAGATCGTTTTCATCGACATCGGGGGTCTCTCCGCCCTGCTCAGTGCCGCCGAAATGGTCAAGCCCGGGCGGCTCCGGCTCGTTGGAGCATGCCGGCACCTCGCCGTCCTCATCTCCCTCCTCGATCTCACCAGCACGCACCCCAACCTCACCGTCGAGCCGTGACCGGCGACCGAGCCGAACAGCGCCCCCACCGACCGGGGATGTCCAGAAGCTCGATCCGCCCGATCCCGACCGGCAGCGCCGGATCGACCAGCAGGTGATCGCCGATCGGCTCCAGGCCGAGCATGGTACGCAGCAGCAGCAGCGGTGCCCCGGTCGACCAGGCCTGCGGGCTGCACGCGGTGGGGTACCGCACCGGATAGGTGGTCAGTGCCCGGTCATAGCCTCCAAACGCCTCCGGCAGGCGGCCGGTGAAGGCGGGGGCCGCTTCGAGGATGCCCGCGGCGACCCGGGCCGCCTCGCCCTTGAAGCCGTAGCGGCGCAGACCCCATGCGATGAACGAGTTGTCGAACGGCCAGACGGTTCCGACGTGATAACCGATCGGGTTGTACCGCCGCTCTCCCCTGGCCAGCGTGCGAACCCCCCAGCCGGAGAACAGCCGCGGTCCGAGCAGGTGATCGGCGACGCATCTCGCCTTGTCCTCGTCCACGATCCCGCTCCACAGCAGGTGCCCCAGGTTGGAGGACAACGCGTCGACCCGCTCGCCGTTCGCGTCCAGCGCCAGCGCGAAGTACTGGCCATCGGCAATCCAGAAATCCTGGTTAAACCGGCGTTTGAGGTCTGCCGCCTCCCGCTCCAGCCGGTCGGCGAGCCCGGGATCGTTCCAGTACTCGCGGGCCAGCCGGGCTCCCCGCAGCTTCGCGTCGTAGGCGTATCCCTGGAGCTCGCAGGTCGCGCGGGGATGACCGGGCAGGCGCCCATCGGCGTAGCAGATCGAGTCCCAGGAGTCCTTCCAGCACTGGTTCTCCAGGCCGGTGTCCTCGTTGCGCCGCTGATAGGCGATGTAGCCATTGCCCATGAGATCGGCGTACTCGTCAATCCAGCGCAGGGCTGCGCGGGCCTCGTCCTCGTAGTCACACACCAGTTGCCTGTCCCCGCTCCACCGTTCGTACTCGTCGAGCAGAACCACGAACAGCGGGCTGGTGTCGGCCGCGCCGAAGTAGGGCGAGTGCGGGCGCTCCTCGAACGCGCTCATCTCCCCGTACCGCATCTCGTGCAGGATCTTCCCCGGGTCCTCCTCCCGGAAATCGTCGCTCCGCGTCCCCTGCCAGGTGCCGAGCACCCTGATGGTCGTCGCGGCGAGTTCCGGGGTGAACGGCAGCGTCTGAAGGCTGGTGAGGATGCTGTCCCGGCCGAAAATTGTCATGTACCAGGGCAGACCAGCCGCTGGCAGGCTCTTGCCGCCTGCGAGGGCCGGTGAAAAACGCAGCGCCGCCAGGTCGATGAGGCTGCGGCGGTAGGTGGCGACGAGCGGCTCCCAGTCGCAGTTCAACGTCGGGGCCGCCGCGATCCACTGTTCCAGGCCATCCCGCAGGTCGCGCCGCCTGGCGTCGGTGCTCGTCCTCGGAGGTCTGACCTGGAGCGGGATGCTCGCCACCACCCGCAGGTCGACCGCCCAGTCGCCCTGCGCCTCGATATGTGCGGCGAAGCGCAGCCCGTGCTCGTCGATCTGGACGGGTCCGCCAGCGGTGATGATGGTCTCCCGGTGGAAGGTCTCCCGCTCATAGCGAAGCAGCAACCGTCCGGGCTCGACGAGGACGCGCGACCGCCCCCGCTTCCTGAGCACATCCTTCACCTCGAACACGTCGGCGAAATCGTTGCCGGCCGCGATGCGCACATCCAGGTCGACCGGCTGGCCGCCGTGGTTGAGAATCGTCACACGCTCGTGGAACCCGTCCGCGACAACCCGCTGGCGCATCACGGTGAGCGTTGGATTGACGTAGACGGTCCCGGTGCTGGGTATCAGGAAGTAACAGGTCTCAAAGTAGTGTCGATTGTCAACGGATAGGACGTCGAGTCGCCGCCCGTCGACCGTTAGTACCCAGGTGGACAGAAAGCGGGTATCGAAAGAGAACAAGCCGGTGGGATCGGCTCTGGATGCTTCGATGTCGCCCCGATCGTCGCTGACGACGAAGGTATTGCCTTCGAGGATTGTGACCCGGGTTGCTCCCATGGGCCAATTCTTGCCCGTCCTACGGTTCAAGGGGGCGAGTACGATCGCCACGATAGGGGCCGGCGCTGCGCGCGACGGTGCTGCCGCCCTGGGGAGGGCACGACAGCACGGCCGCCCGGTACACCCATTCGTAGCGGCGAGCCATCAGGTCCGCAGAGAACGTGCGCCGGACGTGGTCGACACAGGCCTCCGGGTCAATGTCCGTCGATCGGTGCAGCGCTGCTGGGAGGTCGTCCGGCCTGCGACAGGTCCAGCCGGTGACCCCGTCCCGGACCACCTCGGGGACTGATCCATTGCGGAGGGCGACAACGGGCTTGCCAGCGGCCATCGCCTCGATCATGACCATGCCGAACGGCTCCGACCACCGGATTGGCATGATCAGGCAGCGGGCCTCGGAGAGCAGCGCCTGGGTCCTCCGCCGGCCGGGATCGCAGATCAGCCGCACGTCGTCACAGAGCATCGGCCGGATCTGCTCGTCCAGGTAGCGCCGCTCGCTCGGCTCGCTCGCCTTCCCGGCCAGCAGCAGCGGCAGCCCAGCCGCCCGGCAGGCGGCGATGGCCAGATCGGCGCCCTTGTCCGGGGAAAACCGCGCCAGCCACAGCACCGGGCCATCCGGACACGCCACACCCGGACGCAGCTGGCTGGTGTCGATACCGTTGTGAATCGTCGCCACCCAGCGTAGATCCGGTCGGGATCGCCGCTGGGCGCCGGAGATCGCCACCGGTCTGATCAGACTGCCGAGCGCCTTGAGATAGTCGCCGCCTTCCCCGGTGACCGTGCCATGCACGGTCACCACCGTTGGTGCCGGCCGCCCCGCTGCGGCCAGCAGCCCCAGCATCGTGTGGTCGTGCACGACGTCGAATCCCCCTGCGGCCAGCAGGCGCCCGACGCGGGCGGCATGCAGCATCTCGGGCATCGGCTCGCCGAGCCGGGCTGACCAGAGCGTCGAAGCGGTGCTGACGAATCTCGCGCGAGTGCCAGTGCGGCTGCCCGCGCCGAAGAGCGTCACATGATGCCCTCGGGCGACGAGCGCGTCGACCAGGGCCGCGCAGACCATCTCGATCCCGCCGTAGCCTCGTGGTGGCAGCTCATACCAGGGGGGAGCGATCATCGCGATCCGCAGGGGTCGCCTGGCGCGGCCGTGGTCACTGCCGAAACCATCGCTGGCGCTCTCGGTATTGTCGGGGGCCCGTACGCCCAGTGTGATTGTCATCGCAGGCCACTCCTCCTCGCCATCGCCGCGCCGGGTCGGCCCCGCATGCGGCGGCTAGCAGCACTGCATACCCGTCAATCGGCGATCAAACCGGAGGTCCTCTGGCCGCATACATCGAACGGGCTGGGGTAACGCTGGAGGAGACGTCATGCGGCACGACGCCGCGCCCGGGGCGCGGGGATGGGGGATGCGGTGGTCGGACAGCGTGGCTCACCAAGCCCAGACACCAGGCGCTGGACGAGGCTGAGCAACTCCGGGTCGCCTTCGACGGCCAGAGTTCCCCGCAGCATCGCCGACAGGGCGTTGACCCTGCCGCTGAAGACCTCATCGAACAGTTTCGGGTCGGCGCGAACGACACAGTCGGCCGCCGCGTCGTCCCGGAACACCCGAACCTCGCCATGGTCGATGCCAACCCGCCAGTACTCGCTGGCCTGTTCCTCAGCGACCACGAACCGGATCGTGCCGACGGCCTTGCCCGGCATGAGGCTCCAGTCACATCGCATCAGTCGTTCGAAAAAAACCCCGGGACTCGTCATGGCTGTGGTCCTCTCAACCAGTGCGCACTGGCGTCACCCCCGCCAGGGTGGGGCGAGGCGCCTTCTGGTCCGTTACCCGATCGCCGGCAATCGCACGCCTGGCCAGCATGGAAAACTTCCGGTCCAATGCTCGCGGTGACCATCGACAGCCTGCCGGGGTACGACATCGTCAAGGTGATCGGGCAGGTCCTCGGCATCAGCGCGCGGTGCCACAACGCTTTCATCGAGGGGACCCGGTCGATGCCTGGCCTGCCCAGGGGAAAGCGGCTCGCCGCGCTCGGTGAGGTCCGGCGGGAAGCCATCGAGCTGATGCTCGATACCGCGTATCAGCGGGGAGCGAACGCCGTGATCGGCATGCGGTTCGACCACCGTCCGGTCAACGGCAGCTGGATCGAGGTCTGCGCCTACGGCACGGCGGTGCTCGTCACCCCGATGCGGAGCCAGCGCCGTTGAGGCACCCTGAGCCAGGTTTAGCGCGGTATTCCCAGGGTAGCCCTGCCGGCAGGTCGGCCAATGTCCAGACTGCCGATACCATCAACCGACAGATGTCGCAAGCGATGTCGCAAGCGATCGCCTGATCGCGGAGAACCACTTGCCACGATGACACGGACACGTTCAGAAGGGATCAATGTCATGAACGACGACTGCGGCGCTCCCCGATGGGCGGCCCTGGTCAGGGATCTGTCGCACCCTCGGGGTATCCCGGTCGTTCCGCAGACCAGCGTGCCTCCATCGCCGCGACTCGCCACCACCCATTGGAGCATCCACGTGCTTGATCATAGTGAGCAGACCGGCGAGCTCGCGGCCGTCCGGGTCGAGCCTGAAGACGACGGCGTACGCGCCGTCCTGAACGGCGAACTCGACATGTCCAACGCTGACGAGATCTACCAGCGGCTGCTCACGGTGGCCAGGGACAATGCCACGCTCGTCGTCGACCTGTCCGATCTCATGTTCATCGACAGTGCCGGCGTCGCCGCACTCGACCGGCTGGCCCGGACAGCGCCCAACCACTGCGGGCTGCGGATCGCCGCACGCCCTGGCAGCATTCCCGCCCGCACCCTCTCGCTGGCCGGGATGGATCAGGTTCTGCCGATGGCACCCCCCAGCGCCCTGTAGGCACGGTCGCCTCGGCGAGCTGGCTCACACCGGCAGTTCCAGCCAGACGCGCTTACCCAGGACGTACTCCTCGACCCCCCAACGCAGGGCGACCCGATCGACCAGGTGCAGGCCGAGTCCACGGCGGTCGCCCTGCGGATCATCGCGCAGTACGGGATACTCCGGGGATCCATCTGCGACAGACAGCTGAATAACCCCGTCATCCGCAATGATTTCGATCTCGATGTCCCCAGCGTCCGCCGCGTATCGCACGGAGTTGGACACCAGCTCACTCACCAGGAGCTCGGCGAGCTCGATCCGCTCGCCACACCCCCAGACCAGCAGCAGGGTCGACACCATCCGGCGAGCGGCGAACGGTGCCCTGTTATTGGCTGGCAGAAGCGCTCGTGCGGACCATCCGCGGGCCCCGCTGGCCTCGCTGGCTCCGCCTGCCTCGCTGGCTGGTTCTCGGTCTCGGCTTCCAGTCATAGTTGTGCTCCGCTGGTTGCGGGACTCTGCTTGCACGTGATCAGAACTCCGCTGCGATAACGCGTGATCCGGACATCCAGCGGTCCCCCGCTGGCCAGCCCTGGGCCCCCAAGTCGCCAGTCCAGGTTGGACAGGTCAGCCTGCGCCCCGGTGGTGTGCACCATACGGCACGCCTCGAACAGGCCGGTACGCAGTGACTCTGGATAGAGTTCCAGGAAACTCCGCCCGTCGAAGTAGCTGGTCTCACGCCCGACCTGGGCCGTTGTGGCTGGATTGGCATGTGTGATCCGGAAGTCGACGAGCACGCTGGCCGTCCCCAGCACCGGCTCGCACAGCAACACCGGATCGAGCAACCCGTCGAGGACAGCGGTGACAGGATCATCCATGGCAGCGGTGCGGCGGTACGCCACATTGGCCTCTGGCACGATGCCGGGTTGGGAGTGGGGAAGGCGCCGCAGAATCGCCGCAACCCCCGCTGCCAGTGCCTCGGCCTCCCGGCGCCTGGCGGGAGCTGGCTCGCCGGCCGCCCTCCACACCAGCATCAGCGCGCCCCGACCAGCCCCGCCCAGGCCAAGGGGGAGCAGCGCCGTGCTGGCCCACTCCGGCGAGATCCCCAGCCCCAGCGGCCTGGGGCGGCGATGCTCGGAACCGCCGGAGGCGCCAGGCCAGCGCACCAGCCAGTCGACTCGCCCCGTTCGCAGCGTCGTGCAGATCGGAAGCCCCAGATCGATGGGAAAGGTGCGCCAGCGGGCCGCCACCGCCGGCGCCAGGCCATGCTGGCCAGCGATCGCGACGACCCCATTGACATCGACCGTCGCCA
>JAFGOK010000623.1 GCA_016926535.1 Micromonosporaceae bacterium
AACCTGGAGGTTGGCGATCAGCCGGCGGATCAACGCCGCCACATGGTCCAACTCGAACAGCTGCGCCAGCCGATCCGGATCGGACTCATCGCGCTCCAGCGCATCCAGGCTGACCATCATCGCGTCAGCCCGCCGCTGCAACCGCCACGACAGGGCCACCAGCATCGACGAGATCCCCGCCCGCAGCATCGCCTGCCGCCCAGCCAGTCGAACCGCAGCGGCCACCACCTGCCCGAACGCCTCAGCGACCTGCCCCACCTCGTCCCGACCGGCGATGCCGACGTCCCTGGTTGCGCGCTCGGCCAGACTGTCCACCGTGGCGGCATCGCCTGCCATCCCAGGGTGGTCACCGCAGCCACGGCGGTCGTCACGGTCGGCAGGATCGGCGCCGTCACCGTGATCGCTGGGCGCCGCTCCCGCCTCGATCGTCGCGATCAACGCCGGCAGATCGGTCCCAGCCACCCGCTCCGCCCTGGCCCGCAACGCCACCAGCGACCGGCCCAACCCCCTGGCCACCCACCAGGCAACCGCGACCATGGCCAGCAACACCCCACCGACGAGCAGGGACTGGACCCCGATGCTCATCCGCCGGGCATCGCGCTCGCCCGTCACCGCCGACAGCAGATCGGCGTCAACGCGGGCGACCGCCTGCCGCAGCAGGTCCAGCCGGGCCTCGCACGCCGAAACCCACCCGGCCACATCCGCACCGACGTCGAGCCGATCCCCAGGCTGGGCGCGAATGACCAGGCCATACAGCCGCTCCGCCGCCACCACCTGCGGACCCCGCACGACCTCATTCAGCCACCCGCGCCACGCCGACGGAGCCAGGTCGGCAAATGACTGGATCGCCTCGGTGTACGCGGCGTCAGCGGCCACGATCTCCCGCTCGGCCGCCGGAGTCAGCCTCCCCGCCCCCAGGTGCCGGGCCACGGTCACCTCCACCCGGCTCAACGCCTCACCCGCCGCCGACAGCGCAGAGGCGGCCCGGATCCTGCGGCTGGCCGACTCCGACACCCCGATCTGCGCCACCGCCTGCCGGAATGTGAGGACCTCGGCGACCAGCGCCCGGTACCGGAAGGCCACCACACTGCCCACCGCGTTCGGCGCCACCGTCACCTGCTGGCGAACCATCCCCAGCCCCAGCAGCCCCGCCGTCACCCGGCCGAGGACCACCCGGATCGCCGCAGGCCCCGACACCCCAGCCGAGCCCTGCCGAAACGCGGTCACGGCGGTATCAGTTGCCGCCACCCGCAGGCCGAACGCCTCAACCGCCCCACCAGCACCGCCCTGGACGAACACCAACGCAGCCGTCGAACGCTCCCGCTGCAACGCGTTGACCAGCTCAGACGCCGAACCACCCAACGCCACCAGCGCCCGCGCCCGGTCCATCTGCCCCGCCGTGGTCACCGCCGAGACCACCCCAGCCCCGGCCAGCACCCCGATCGCCACCACCGGCAAAGCCAAGATCAGCGCCAGCTTGGTGCGGATCCTCCGGTCCGCCAACCGCAACCACGACCGGCCAGATGAGCCCCTCGCACCCACCCGGGTCATCGGAGCACCACCAGCCCCACGGTCGTGCGTGCACGAGCATCGCGGCGACTCGATGCGTCACCGACCAGCGGATACTCCAAGGCGGACGGGAACTCATCGCACGCCCGCCCCGGAGTCGTCTGGGCCCCCACAACCGCACCACCAGCAATCCCGCAAGGACCGCAGACGGCTGTCGCTCGGGACGTCGACTGCGGCATCGGGAATCCACCAGGTACGACGGTCACAAGATCTCCTCGGGGAGGAAGGAAGATCGGTTCGGGTGCTGGCATGTGCTGCCAGGCAATATGCGCGGCAACTGCGTCAGTTCGTGGTGGCGGTCTACCCAGCATCTGGCCGCGACAAGGATTTACCGTAGGTAGTGCAACGGGCGCCAAATGCCACATCGTGTGTCACTGTGATTGCGGCAGCGGCAACGCTGAACTTCAGCACGTCGGTCACTGCATCGTGGACTGGGCCAGAGGCCGATCCACTTCGCCACATTGATCACCTCCTGTCAACGAAGGTGCAGTGACCTGTGGGACACCGGATTTCGAGTGCCAATCACTGCACGGGATACGGCTGGCGTGGCAAGCGGCGATGGTGGCGGCCATCGACGGTGCTTCCACGATCAGGCGCGTGGGGTGACCATACGAATGCCCCGGGCAGGCAAGTAGCAGCTGACGTGCAGGTTCGATGCAGGCACGGTGAGTGGTGGTCGATACCGACACTCGGTGTGTTACTCGGACAGGACCCCCAACGCGTCAGATCGAGAACCATCGAGAGGGAGTCGACGTGCCGGTTGCCGGCCTCCACTGGACGCAGCCAAGAAGCCGGTCGGCCGACCCGCCCCGTGACCACGACACCCGGCCGCGCGAGTCGGCTCACCGCGCCCCTCGCCTCCGTAGGCTCGACACCATGGTGCAAGCGGTGGTATTCGATGTCGGGGAGACGCTGACCGAGGATCGGCGGCACTGGAATTCCTGGGCACAGTGGCTGGGGGTGCCGGATCACACACTGTCGGCCTTGGTGGGAGCGGTGACTGCGCTGGGACATGACAACGTCGAAGCGCTCCGGCTGGTCCGTCCCGGATTCGACCTGGAGTCGGAACGACGCGCCAAGGAAGCCGCAGGCAACGGCGAAGTGCTGGACGAGGAAGACCTCTATCCGGATGTCCGCCCGACCCTGCAAGCCTTGCAGGACGCCGGCTTGTGGGTAGGTGTCGCAGGAAACCAGACCGATCGGGCGGCAAGGCTGCTGCGCAAGCTCGATCTCCCCGTTGACGCGGTGGCGACCTCGGGCGAGTGGGGCGTCGCCAAACCAGACCCCCGTTTCTTCGCGCAGCTGGTCGCTTGGGTCGGCATGGCACCGGATCAGATCGCCTACGTCGGCGATCACCGCGACAACGATATCGTCGCCGCCCGGACGGCAGGACTCCGAGCCGTGCACCTGCGCCGAGGACCGTACGGATATCTATGGGCGAACGATCCGGTGACCGCGCGGGAGGCGACCTGGCGGGTGGATTCTCTGATCGAGCTCGTACCGCTGTTGACAGCGCCCTAAGGCTGCGGCGAATCCTGGTACCAGTCACTCGCGTCGTCACGCTCTGGCAACTCGCGGTCGCCGATGCTCCTCGACCGGCATGAGCACACACAGTGCCCAATTCCAAATAGGAAGGTGAAACCAGCCATGGCTCGTCGTGGGGTTGGTGCCCGGGTCGCGGCGGCCCGGGTGTCGCGCGGACTGACTCAGCTCGATCTCGCAGTGGCTTCCCGAGTGTCGTTGAGCATGATCCGCAAGATCGAGCAGGGTAGCCGGCTCCCCGGCGAAAGCGTCGTGGAGGCGATCGCGTCCGCTCTCCGCATAGATCCGGCACGGCTGTGGGATGAATCCGCCACCACCAGTGCCCGGATCCATGACGCCATACCGGCCTTGCGCACAGTAATCGATGCCTACGACTGTCCGGAGGACGGTCCGCTCCGGCCACTCCCGGAACTGCGCGCCATTGTCAACCGCTCGGTCGGATGGCGGTTGTCTTCGCAGTACTCGCGCTTGGCTGAGACCATGCCGTCCTGCATCGCCGAGCTGATCCGCGCCGTATACACAACCACCGGATGCCAGCGGGCACAGGCCGCAGCGCTGCTGACTACAGCCTACCGGTCCATTGACGGCGTCGCCTTCAAGTACGGCTACCACGACCTGTCCGCCCGACTTGTCGAACTGATGCGCCACACAGCCCCTCTCGCCGACGACGACCTGCTGGTCGCTTCGACCGCGTACGTACGGATGGAAATCTTCTTCGCCAGCGGCAACCTGCACACCGGGCTACGAATGCTCGACCAGGCCGCCGACACTCTCACGGCCCCATCAACGACCAGCGCCATGGCGGTACTCGGAGCCATCCACATGCGGGCGGCGGTTGCCGCTGGTCGAATTGGCGACACCACAGTAGCTTGGGCTCGTCTCCACGATGCACGCTGGTTGGCAGACCGAGTGCCTGACGGCATCTACCACGGCACGGCGTTCGGACCGGCTTCATGCAGGATCCACGAGCTGTCCGTCGCTGTGGAACTCGGCGACATCCCGACCGCACTGGACGCAGCCCGAGGATGGCGACCTCCGGCCGACCTGCCAGCTGAGCGTCGCTCCCACTACTTCATCGACCTGGCACGCGCCCAACTGTGGAGCGGTCAAAAGGAGAACGCCATCGCGTCCCTACAGGCAGCCCGCCAGATCGCCCCTCAACACGTTCGCGAGCACCGCCATGCGCGACAGACACTCGAACGACTCATTCGGCTGCACCGCAAACCACCGACGCACCTCGTCAGTCTCGCGCAATGGACCAACACCGTCTGAACTGATCGTCAATTATCGATAAATACGTGGCCTGAGAGTACTGGCCAATAGCGACACTCGGCGTGCTACTCGGGCAGAACCCCAAGCCGGCGCGCCATGTCCTGTACGTCGTGGCGAATCGCCCCATGGCTGCGACTCAGGAGTTCGCGTGCCAGTTCAGCGGCCAGGACCGAGTACTGAAGCTCCTCGGTGGACTCGCGTTCCGCAGCGGTCAGGACGTGAAACGCCGCGACGTCCTCGCGCTGGCCGACAAATCCTCGGGCAACGTCGAGCAGGTAGCGTGATCGCCGTTCTACGCTCGGCAGCGTGGTGACGTCCAGGCGCTCAGCCGCGTCGGTGGCCTTCTTCGCCTGGCCCAGCTCGGCCGGGATGGCCACGGTGTGGGCGCCGACGTTGGCGACACCGAACCTGGTCACGGGCTCAACGTAGCCGGCGGGCAGACTCCGGGCCACCTCGTCGGCGGTGTCCCATGATTGCCATGCGGCTCCGTCTTCTCCGTTCCTGGCCAGGGAGATGGCCCGCACCAGGTGGAGCTGGCCGTAGAGCGCGCGCACGCGTTCTGGTGCGGTCTCCAGTGTCGAAGTCAGGACACCGATCGCCTCGCTGGCGACAAGGATGCCTTCTTCCGGATGACCAGTCGAGTTCAAGACACCAGTGACCGACCAGGCCGACAAGGCGAGCGTGACCGGGTCGGTGGTCTGCTGGGCCAGTGCGAGCGCGCGATCAGAGGCGACAATGGCGAGTTCGTATTCCCCGACCTTCTTCAGCCACAGCCGGGCCAGGTGGTAGACATTGGCGAGCACGGCTGTCGCCTCAGCACGCTGATCAGTTTCAACGGTGCGGTGAAGTCTGCGCGCGTCGGTGATGAGAGCCGGGAGAACCGAGGCGACGTCACTGTAGGCGTGCCGGGAGTGGTGCCAGTCATGCCAGGCCGAGCGCACCCCGGTCGCGATCTCTTGCGGGCTGACACCGTTGCCGGTCGTCGCCAGATCCGGCGCCATGATGGCCGCCCGGATCGCCGGCACCGACTCTGGCACTCTGCCGCCTCTGCCCGGTGCCAGCAGGAGCGCGCGGCCAATCAGTTCGGTCGGCTCGCAGTGCAGCACCCGCGCCAGGTCGAAAATCATCGAGAGGGAGTCGACGTACCGGTTGCCGGCCTCAACCTGGCGCAGCCAGGAGACCGACCGGCCGACCAGACCCGCCACCACCTCTTGGGTAAGCCCCCTGCGCTGCCGGAAGGCCCGAATGCGCTTGCCGACGCCGCTGGGCTCCCACGTCGTAGCCACAATGTCCACCTCCCCGGCTCAGGATGACAGACAGTACCGACATGCCCCTGCTGAAGCGTCCCGGCACAGGATTGTCCGGTTTCTATTGACACTACCCGGGGAAGCGGTGTAGCAGCCACGGCGTATCGGGATTCCACGGCCCCGCCCGGCATGCTCCGGCGACTCCGGCGGAACCCCTGCCCGCAGGGCAAGCACAGGATCGCCCCTTGCCATCCGATGATGCCCCCGCTCACGCTGGTCCCGTGCTGCGGATCGAACCGTTCACCTCACCAGCCGCGCGGACGCTGATCGCGCAGGCGGACTTGTTCAACGAGTCGCTCTACGGTCACGCCGACCAGAGCCCGATTGACCCTCATCAGTTCGATGTCGAGGCAGGAGGGCAATTCATCGTCGCCTACCTCGACAACGAACCGGTGGGCTGCGGCGGGCTGCGGAAAGCCGAGTCACCGGCCCCCACCGACGCTGGCGAGATCAAACGGATGTTCGTCGTCGAGCACGCCCGGAGACGTGGGCTGGCACGTCGCATCCTGGCGGCGTTGGAGGAGGCCGCCAGAGGGTACGGGTACTCCCAGGTCGTCCTGGACACCGGCAGCAAACAGGACGCGGCGCACTGCCTCTACGAATCAGCCGGCTATCACCGCATCCCCGGATTCACCATCTACCGCGACCGTCCCGGAAACCGGGCATACGCCAAATCGCTGGCGTGACGACGCGGCATACGGTCGAAACAGTCCGAACGAATCTGGTCACGCACAGGAGCGGTGATGCCCCTTCAGGTCGCGGTCTGCGGTCCCCGACACTGCACCGAGCAGGACCGGGACCACGCGTACCGGGTTGGCCAGGCGCTCGCCCAGCACGGCGTAGTGGTGATCTGCGGCGGTGGCGTCGGCGTCATGGCGGCGGTGACCGCCGGAGCCCGATCCGCTGGCGGAACCGTGATCGGCATCCGCCCGGGCGACAGCCGTGAGGGCGCCTGCGACGACCTGTCCGCCACGATCGTCACCAACCTGGGGGGAGGCCCGCAACGCCATCATCGTGGCCAGCGCCGATGCCGTCATCGCCGTCGGCGGATCCTGCTGCGGTGGAGTCGTTGACGAAGCCTGGCCGGAACGCACCCGAGTCAGCCCAGCCACTGCCCGGGAATTCCTCA
>JAFGOK010000624.1 GCA_016926535.1 Micromonosporaceae bacterium
CACTCGATGGGCGAACCGCAACATGGAACGACCGTTCCGCATCCTCGGACTCATGGCATGATCAACGATCTCAGAACGGCCGTGCCTCAGGTGGAGCAAACTCAGTACGAGATCCTTTGGCCCGATGGCACCACCGAACAGATCGTCGGTAAGGAAGCTCTGCTGGAGGTCATGCAGAACGAACGCAAACTCGCCCGCGTCACGGCCACCTCGGAAGAACCCATCAACCAGGTCATGCAGATCGTCCGACGCTGCCTGGCAACGCAGACTGCGGCGCTGTCACCAGTGCGACCACGAGTGCTGTTCGCGGCACTTGGCCAACGCCACGCCGAGCAGATTTCCCGAATCGCCAACGCCCACGGCATCGCGTGTACGACCTTGCACCACTCGATGAGCGACTCCGATATCGCCGCAGTAAGAAGGCGCTTCGAAGCGGAGTTCGGCAACTTGCAGGGCGTCGTGCAACTGAAGATGCTCGGTCAAGGCTACGACTTGCCCGCGATCACGGTGGTCGTCCCGATGCGTCCCTACGGCAGCTTCGGTGAGTTCTACCAGTTCGTCGGCAGGGGAATTCGAGTCATCCACCATCCGACGCTTATCGCACGCCAACAGCCCCAACATCTCGATCTTGTCTACCACGGCGAACTTGGTCTCGACGACCACCTGGAAACACTCCGGGCTGAGAACGACATGGATCCGCATCCGACGACCGACGACGAGTTCGGTGATGCTCCCGTCCCCGACCAGGGTGCTACAGGCGGCGACACGAGTACCCGGAGCACCTACCAGGACCCCGACGCGACCGTCTTGGCCGAATACGGCGACACCCACCAGCAACTCCTTCACGGCGTTGACCGAGTCGAGGCACGCCGTGAGGAACGAGAACGCCACAGTCTCGCCCAGCGCTACGCCGTATACGCCGCCAAGACCCCCAACCCGCGCACGTTTGAAGAATTCGTCACCGTCATCCGGAGCGTCCATGGCTGACCTCAACTTCGCAGCAGCCCTCACCGCCGCGACACCGGATCAGTTTTTCCGCCTCGAACAGGACGCCGGGCGAGCCACCCACTTCACAGACGTCGACCGGCTCGCCGTCAGTGTGCTGACGGCGGCGCTGTCAGGCAATAAGGCGGTCGACATAACTCCAGGGCGCCGAGGCGAAAAGCACGGCGACATCCTCAGACTTCCGACCCTGACCAAGGCCGATCGCGACTTCATTAACCGGAACTTCGCGCTATCCGTCCAGCAATCCCGAGGTTCGTGGCTTCTCCCAGAGCAGGCGTCGCTGAAGACCGCCGCCATGAACCTTCCCGCATATCTGCGGCACTCGCCGTGGTATGCGATCACCCTCTCCGCCGACGACAACGCCCGCGTCAGTCTCGACTCCACACCAGACGCACCAGTGACCTGGGCGGTGCTCAGCCCCCTGTTCGATATCCTGTTGGCCCCAGTCACCAAACGCGCGGCCGGTTCGACCCAGCCACCCGAGGAACAGAGACTGACTTGGGCCACGATCATGGAGACATACGAACATCTGGGAATTCAGCCCGATCCCCGGATATCAGTGTTCACCTACGGCGGCGGATGGAGCGGCCTCGACCGAACCGGTCAAGGTCAAGCCCGAGTGGCGCTTCTGGACGCACTCGCCAGCAATGACCTGTCACGGATTGTGGCACGGTTCCGTGCCAAGCGGGTGCAAACATTGGTCAGCGCGACAGTGAAGAAATCTAAGAAGGGCACACCCCTGGCTCGTCAGGTGCTGACGAAGTCCCTGCAAGGAGTGCTATCGGCCTACTTCGGTGGAGACTGGCTGGCCTTCCTTGGGCATCTCGGGATGGCACCGAACCCCAACGAGGAGATCATCACCGCGCTCCCTGAACCGAAGCTCTATGTAGGCGGATCGACCAAGGCCGCCGACGTCGCCACCCAACTCGGGCTGGACACCGACGACGTGCACGCCATCTTGGCCGCCTTCATGGGGCAGACCACATCAGTGTCGCCTGTCGAACGCCGCGTCGACACCCTGAACCGCTGGTGGACCGAATTCGACGACCTCCACGCCCGGCAGGTCCCCGGTATGCCCAGCCTGTGGGGACTGGTCGAAGACGCCCCCTACACGATCGGGTACGGGCAGGGCCCAACCCCGCAGCTCTTTCGCCAACTCCTGACACCGAACCTCGTCAACGACGTCAACCACCTATGGGACGGCGTCACGCTCGCCCGCTGGCCAACCGCCATCGTCAGCGAGCCCTACCCCCACAAACTCATGGCCGAGACACTCGGCCCGGCTGCCACGTTCTGGCACGGGGTTGCCCTGACCGCCTGGTACGTCTGCGAGGGGCCGTACTCACGCACACCCCTGCCTGGGTTGCGGAACTACTACGAACGGGACCTTGCCGGACTGACAGATGCCGGGACCCCCATCCACGACAGCCTCTTCGCGGAACTCGAAAGCGCTGAGCGTCACCTGGGTCCGCCCCGAGACCTTGAATCGCATGTGCAGGAGCTGCCGTTGCCGAATCGCAGCATCGGGATTCGCATGAGCGGTGGCGGACAGCGCCGCGACGGTTTCGAAATACTTCGGGACATTATCACCCGACATCGCCACGGGTGGACTCGCCGATACTTCGCCGACTACCTTCAGCACCGCTGGAACCACGAACTGGGCACCGTGACCCGCGAACTCCACCGCCACATCGCAGCCAAAGGCAAGGCACCCACGTTCCGTCAGTTCGCCAAGATCGCTTCCCCCGCAGCAAACCACTGGTTCAACGGCGACCTCTCCGGCCTTTACACCGCCATCGGCGAGAAGGCGCCCGCCACACCGAAACGCGTGGACCTGCTCCCCACCGGAGCACACGACTTCGTCGATGCCGTATACACCACACTCGGCGGGGAACGTTACGACGAGCACCTTCGAATCACCGACTTCCCCGCCGCCGACCGCTATCGGCAGCAGGCCAGGCTGGCTGCGGCCAGCGTCTACTACCTACAGATCACAGAGGCCCTCGGCCGCACCCCAGAACCAGCCGAATTCAACGCCAATCGCCACGAGTGGGAATGGGCAGGCGGCATCGAAGCAGGCTGGCCCATCTACCAGAACGCCATCGAAAAGGTACGTGCTGACAACCGAGGCTGACGGCGACGGGCCGCACCGATTACCGAGAGTACTTCTCTTGCCGAGAGTACTTCTCTCCTCGGGATTGTTGGAAATATCCGTGCCGGGAAGATCTCGCCGCGAGCGGGGACGACCGAATCGTTCCCGCTCGCGGGTAGATCCAGACCAGTCCACCTCGACGACCGGGGCCGTTGCCGGCCCCGAACCGACACGCTGGCGCCAGGTTTCGCAGGAGAGCGCAGCCCGCTGCTCACAAACGGCACGTGCGTGAAAAGCTGGCAAACCTTTTCGTGGCACATGTACCCCCGTCGGCCTTGTGTCGGATATCAGCAATCTAACATTCAGCAATTGATCGATCACTGGTTGCACTCATATTCTGGTGAGAGTCGATCGCATCGACCACCGGAGGCGTCAGTGGGAACGTCACGGCCACTGCGGGGACCGATCGGTCCAGGTTGGGAACGAGCGCGCCAGGCCGGACGCCGCTGGGCACGAGCGATTGAGGCGGCCAGCGACCCAGACACATCACCCGATGCTGCTCCACCGGACACCGCTCCCGTGCCGGCCGAGGACGTTGACCCCTTCGGCACGGCATGCCGGCGCGCCTTGGCCGATGACCTCGCCGAAGACCCGGATCGGTACGGACTACGCCCGGCCACACTGGCGGCGGGGCAGCGGCTGGTGGATACCCTGGCGGCGCTGATGCGCGGCGAGCCGCTGCCTCCGGCGACGGGACCGGTGCCAGATGATCCCATTGAGGCGCTGCGCGCCAGGTTCGTCGAACAGGTCGCCGGTGACGGCACCCTGGTGGCTGACGCTGTGGTGCGTCGGGCCGCCGTGCGCTGCGCCGAGCGGCTGACCGAGGCGGACTCCCCGGTCACGGCCGCGATCCGTGACGGTGATTCCGGCTCGGGATCGGTCACCGGAGAGCTGTTCTGCATCATCTACCGGATGTTCTTCGGCGAAGTGGTCGGCGAGTTCCTCAAGACCGCGATCGCTACGAAGATCCAAGTCCTGGTCCCGGTACTGGCGGTGCTGCCATTCGGGATCGGCGGGAAGCTGGCCGAGTGGGTAGCGGGCAAGGCCGTCGGACTGATCCCGAACCCGTGCGAGGAGAAGGAACAACCCGAACACGCTGGTCAGCCCCTGTCGGCGGTCGCAACGAAGCTGCTGGATAGCGCCTTCCGCCACGCGGTCGGGCTGGACGACCCCGACCTCGACATCGGGAACGGCATCGGCGACTTGGAGGCGGCATGACCAGCGGCACGTTCAGGTTCCACTTCACCGACCGGGCGCCCCACGGACGGACCCTCGGCGAGACATGGCTGTCCAGCAAGGATTTCCGAGGCCGAGAGCAGCGGATCGTGCGGGTCGCCGAACCGGCCCGGGTGCCGCCGGTCTGGGCCCAGGACCTGCTGCGGGTAGCCCGGGTGGTGCACCTGGTCGACCGGCGGGCGCTACGCGAGATGGCCCCGGACGGTTGGACCCGGCAGATCACGGTGACCATCGAGCTGATCGACCCGGAGCCGTGGCAGGGCAACCTTGACCTGCTGGCCGCGCTGCTGTCCACGCTCACTGCCGACCGGTGGCAGGTGCAGGTCACCGGCGGCGCGACACGGCGTTCCCGACAACTGTCGTTGTTCGCCGGATGGTCCGCGACCCAGGTGGCACTCTTCTCCGGGGGCCTGGACTCCCTGGCGTACGCCGCGGATCGCGCCCGCGCCGGGACCGACGGCATGCTGCTGGTGGCCCAGTACGACGCCAACAAGAAACAGCAACAGCGCCTGTACGAGGCCGTCCGACGGATTCGGCCGTCGGTGCGACTACGGCAGTTCTGGCACCAGCCCCAGCCATCCCTACGCCGGTCCTACCAACGCAAACAGCCGCAGGAGCCGTCCACCCGATCCCGAGGGTTGCTGTTCGTCGCGGCCGCCGTCTACGCTGCCGCCGCGCACGGCGTGTCGGAGATGGCAATACCGGAGAACGGTCAGCTCGCGGTGAACCCGCCGCTGCTGGCCGATCGGGTCGCGGCGTGCTCCAGCCGTTCGGTGCATCCCCGGACCCTGGACCTGGTCAACCGACTCATTCGCCAGATCGCGGGGGCCAGCGGCGCGGTGACCGTGTTCAACCCGCTGCTGGGCCTCACGAAGGCGGGCGTGTGCCGGCTGGCGCTGGACGCAGGGCTCGGCCCAGATGACCTCGCTGCCGCCGAAAGCTGCGGCCATCCACCGGCGCGTCGGGGCAACCGACCACCACACTGCGGATGCTGTCTTCCGTGCCTGGTTCGCAGGGCCGCGCTCTGGGCGGTCCTCGACGGCGACGATCCCACCGTGTACGAAGCCGATCCATGGAAGCCGTCGGCAACCGAGGCGCAACGGGCGGACCTGGCCGCCCTGCTGTACTGGCTGTCCGCCGACTTCACCGCCCGGGATCTCGCCGCCGACCTGCCACTGCCGCCCGACACCTCGATCCCCGCGGTCCTGGACGTCCTCTACCGTGGCCGTATCGAGCTGAGCGCCTATCTCGGGGCGGTGATCCCGGCCAGATCGAGGCTGCGCCTGATCCGGTAGCCAGACCGAAGCCCAGCCGCACGCTGCGTATGCTGAAATCGCGAAGATGAGCGACGCCGATTGGAAGGATTACGGCCTTCTTGCCGCGATCTGACGATCCAGACGCAAACGGTGATTCGAACCTGCGCGCAGCTGACCTGCGCGAACATGATTTGTCCGATTCCTAGATCAAGGGCTTACGCGGCTTCATCGTGCCTTTGAACTGCGATTATGCCTAGATCTCGATTGCAGTCTTCAGTGCCCCCGGATGGAGCCAGAGCACTTCTGCGACGGCAAATCAGACTAAATGGGTCAAATCTTGGGGCAGTGTGACCATGCACAGTTCTTCAGTGTGCAGCCAGCTTCGTCTGGGTCGAACTCAAACCTACTGGTCAGTGGAGTGGAGGTGGCGGTGAAGCCGCGTCACGCCAAGAATAGGAGGGATGGGCATTGCCGGACTCTGGCTGCAAGTCGCCGAGAGTGATGATGGGTGATCTGTGCTGTGTCACGTCTGCGGTGCTGGTGGTGTCAGGGCTCTGCGAAGGTCCTTCATGAGGAGGATGAGGTGCGTGGGGTCGGGTCGCTCAGGTCAGCCCTGGGCAGTCGGCGTCCGACGCGTGGAACCGGATCGCGGCGTTCGTCGAGGAGGCCAAGGCATCGCTGCCTCCCGATCTCGAAGAGGGGGCATCGGACCGCACGCATGGCCGCTGATGTGACGACCAGAGTGTTCCCCGTTCGTGGCACACGTTATTGCGTTCTCGGGTAGCCGCTGGTCACGCAGTCATACGTCGCCGCCCGGTCCGCAGGGCCCTGGTTCCCGGTGAGAAACGCGGCGGTGTGACGGGGCGACCGGTTGCGAGCCGGCCGCCCCGTCACACCATGCCGCTATTCGATATGCATGGACAGTGGACGATCAGTACTTGGTGTACTTCACCGAGTCGTAGTAGGCCGTTAGTTTGGTGCCTGGGTAGGTGAAGGGCTGCAACCAGCTGTCGACACCGGTGCCGGGCCAGAGGTTCATCATGATGCGTTGCTGATGGGTGGGAAGCGGTCCACGTGAGCCATTCTCTTGGTGGACGAGCGCTCCGTCGACGAACCAGTTGATGGTGCCCCCGTTCCACCACTCGAAGGCATAGGTGTGGTAACCGGCCGAGGCGTCGAAGCCCAGGTTGATGACGGTCTCGTGGCCGCCGACGCCGTTGGTGAAGTAGTTGGTCTGCATCTGGGTGGTGTTCTTGCCGAGGATCTCCACGTCAATCTCGTCCCAGGGCTGGCCGTCGCTGGATCCGGTGTAGGTGAAGAACGACGTCACGGTGCCGGGGTTCTTGACGGCCTTCAGCCGCGCCTCGAAGCGGCCGTACGAGAACAGGTCGTTGGTGCGATACTCGCCGGAGGTATACGGCTTGCCGGAGCAGCCGCTCGGGCAGGATGCGGTGTCCAGGTTGATACCCATGACGCCACCATTGAACCAGACGTGATCGGCGCGCCAGCCAGCGTTGAACATGCCGCCGTTGCTGTAGCCGTCAGCCTTGTGCCAGCGACCGGTGTTGAAGCTGTCGAAGTTGTCGACAAAGCTGGAACCGGTGGCTGCATCCGCACGTTGAACACTCGTTCCGATCAGGGCGGTGACGATGCCGAGCGCAGCGAGGGCCAGCGCCAGCGGGGTGCGATATCGAGTTCTATGCATTGATGTCTCCAGTTCTATGCCTGTTTCGCCGTGCGTGGATGTCACAGCACGCATGGCGAACGGCGGACGGGGCGGATGCCGGAAAGCCGGATCGTGCGGGACGCACGATGCACGCCGGTGCGGGCCGGCAGGGGGACCGGCGGGCGGGTATGGCTGGCGGGCGGGTGTGGCGGGCACCCGGCGCAGGGCGGGCCGACGGCTGCTCGTGCGGGGGTGCCCGAGCCGTGCTGTGCGGTGTCGACATGCGACCCCCCGGATCGGTCGAGGAAGCAGATTGGAACCGCTTCCAGTCATATGATCCAGCGGCGTCTATGGTCGAGTCTGTGGTTCTCCGTGAGTCCTGTCAAGGGTCTTCCGAGGAGCCCCATGACATATGAGCAGGGATTTTCCACTCCCATCGGCATGAAACGGCTTGCCTTGCCACTAGGCGGAGCACCCTGTTCACACGATCTACGAAACCTGGTCTTTACATCAAGGATCAAGGAATGTACCTTGCAACTGGAAGCGGTCCCAGTTTGATACCGCAGTCCGGGCTCCAGCGGCGTCACCCATCGAGCACCACCGGGCATGTCGTGGTATCGCCGCCTGGCGGGCGTTTTCACCCACTCCGCGCTACCGGCACGCTGGTCGCGCTTGCGGCCCGACGGCCGGTGCGCGGTACAGACATGGACCTGTGCTGCGGAGAACGGGCCTCCTGGTCCGGCGCCGCAGCGCCCGTCCGAACCGGTCGGTGTCGTCCAGGCACAATGACTCCCGCATGGGCCGACACCGTGTTGTGGCAGGTACGAGAGAGCGCTCTCACGGGCGCTGGGAGGCATCATGCGGAGACGAACACTGTTGTGCACGACGGCGACCACACTCGCGCTGGTGGTGTCCGGCGTCGGCGTCGCCAGCGCGCAGGTCCAATCGGTCGCAGCAGGAACCGGCAGAGACACATCGCCCACCCGGTACCTGGGCATGTTCAGGGAAGGGGACCCGACCGCCACCGCCACCGAGGTCAAGGATCAGTATGGCGTCGCTCCCGCCAGCGTGATGTGGTTCGACAGCTGGGCGAGTGGACAGCCCTTTCCAGTGAACGAGGCAAGGATGCTCTGGCAGCGCGGCATCATGCCGCACTACACCTGGGAACCGTGGGACACCGCCCTCGGCCCTCAAGACCCCGCACAGATCCATCTGCAGGACATCATCGATGGCACCTGGGACAGCTACATCGCCGCCCGCGCCAGAGAGTTCGCCGCCGTGCGACTGCCGATTCTGGTGCGCTGGGGCCACGAGTTCAACGGCAACTGGTATCCGTGGGGCATCGCGAACAACAACGCCGACCCCTCCCTGTACGTGCGGGCATACCGGCACGTCCATGACCTCGTCGAGGCCGCCGGAGCAAGGAACGTGCAGTGGGTGTGGGCGTTCAACAACGGCTCGTCACCGGACGAGACGTACAACGACCCCGCCCGCGCCTACCCCGGCGACGAGTACGTCGACTGGGTGGGTATCGACGGCTACAACTGGGGGTTCGGCCCGTCGTGGGATTCGACAGGTGACCACTGGGCGACCTTCGATGCCACCTTCGCCGCCGCGTATGCCAAAGTCCGAGCCATCGCTCCGAACAGGCCCGTGATGATCGGCGAGTTTGCGTCCACCGAGGACGGCGGTGACAAGGCGCGGTGGCTCAGCGACATGGACACGACGCTGCGCTCGCGCGGGTACCCCGACCTCAAGCTGCTCACCTACTTCGACCTGACCAAGGAAGAGGACTGGTCGCCGAACTCGTCACCGGCCTCGCTCGCCGCCTTCACCACCTGGGTCCGGCAGCGGTATATGAACGGGCGGGGCCACGAACTGGCCCGCGTCGCCGCGCGGTACGCCCGTTCGCGCCAGTCGGTGCCGAGGCCGTAGGTTCCGCACGCCGGTCAGGCTGACTCCCGCACGACCATCCGTGTGGGCAGGATGAACGATTCTGGTTGCGCGCCGTCCAGCAGTTCGACCAGCATGCGGGCGGCCTCGCGGCCCAATGCCTGCACCGGCTGATGAACTGTGGTGAGCTTCGGATCGGTGTGCACCGCGATGTGCAGATCGTCGAAACCCACCACGGCAACATCACCAGGTACCGTGCGGCCGGCGTCGCGCAGCACCTGCAAGGCACCAGCTGCCATGTTGTCGTTGGCGGCGACCACGGCGTCGAGGTCCGGTCGAGCGCTCAGCAGCGTGCGCATGGCCGCGGCGCCGCCGGTCTCCAAGAAGTCGCCCTGCTCCGTGGCGTACGGCTCGAGCCCCGCCAGCAGTAATGCCTCGGTATATCCACGACGGCGCTCCCTGCCGACAGCGGTGTCGGCAGGGCCGTTGATCATGGCGATTCGGCGGCGTCCGCTACGGAGCAGGTGCTCGGTTGCCGCCCGCGACCCGCCGGCGTTGTCGACGTCGACGTAGCAGGGCGGCGCCCCGCGCATGGGCAGCCCGATGAAGACCGTTGGCAGCCCCGATTGCGCGGCGATGTCGATCAGCGGGTCGTCACCGCGTATCGCCACCAGCATCATCCCGTCGGCTCCCCGGGTCCGCAGGAAGGTCTGCAGCCGGCGCTGGCCATGACCTGTCGTGGCCAGGCTGAGCACGAGGTGCAGGTCGGTCCGCTCCAGCGCGGCGGACGCCCCGACGATGACCTGCGCGAAGAACGGGTCGGCGAACACCTCGGGCCCGTCACCGGAGACCGCAAGCACCACCACGCCGGTCCGCCGAGTGGCCAGCGCCCTCGCGGCCCGGTTGGGCGTGTACCCAAGCTCCCGGATCGCCTTCTCGACCGCGTCGCGCTTGGCGCGGCTCACGTTGGGACCATTGTTGATCACTCGCGAGGCGACGGTGCGGGACACCTGCGCGCGCCTGGCGACCTCCACGAGGGTCGGCGGTCGAGGTAGGGCCGGCGACGGCATTCGTGGCCCCCTCCACTCAGGCCGATCACCAGGATGGAACGGTTCCCGTCGGCATGGACTCCAGCGATTCTAGACGCGCTGCCAGGAGCCTTGTGGTAACCCAGCCGGTTGATCTACCGAACCAGGGTTGATCACATCGACGACAGCGCCCTGCTGAGATCACATGGAGTTGCCACACACCATTGAGCTCGTTTCATCCTGACGTTTGCGCTGGTGGGGCATTGATTTGACGGAGATACTCCATCAGCTTTCGCCCAGCTCACGGCC
>JAFGOK010000625.1 GCA_016926535.1 Micromonosporaceae bacterium
GGGTCGCCGTAGACACACTTGTCCTGGATCGCGGAACTCGTCAGCGGCGGGTCGCAGCCATCCGTGTACATGACGGGAAAGTCGCGCGGCGCGAGGTCGAGCCGCGGACTGAGGTTCTGCGGAATCGCCTTGATCTGGGTGCTGGCCTGGATGATGCGTGCCAGATCCCGCTCGCCGAACGTCGGCTGCGCCACCATCTCCGCCAGGTTGTCGACCGGCCGTCCACTGGTGTCGACCGGTATCGTCCGCAGGGGCAGCCAGATGATGGCCGCCCCGGCCGCAACCGCGACCGTTGCGGAGAGGACCAGACCGAGCCGGACACTGCGCCAGGGTCGCCTGCGCAGCACCCGGCTGAACCGCACCGGATCCTCCACCAGCGCGTTACACACCGCAGCCAGGGCGAGCGACCACACGGCGAGCAGCAGGTTCCAGCCGAGGTTAGGGGGCAGCCCAACCGCGATCGGCACCACGATCAACACCGGCCAGTGCCACAGGTACCAGGAGTAGGAGAGCTTCCCGATGCGCTGCATGGCTGGCCGCGCCAGCAACCACCCGACCGGAGTCCAGTGACGGCGCTGACAGCCCGCGATGATCACCGCGGCGGCGCCGAGCACGGGGACCGTCGCGAGATACCCGGGAAAGGCCATCGTGTCCCGGTACAGCACTCCCGCAGCGACGATGACCACGATGCCAGCGGCTTGCAGCCCCCAGGCCAGCCAGCGACCGATGCGTTCCAGCCGTGGCACCACCAGGGCGATCACCGCGCCTGTGGCCAGCTCCCAGGCCCTGGCAGGAGCGCCGAAGAAGGCCCAGGGCGCCGCGCTCACCGTCTGGGCAACGCTCAGCGCGAACGATGCCACTGCCAAGACCACCAGCGGCACCACCAGCACCCGGCGGCCCGGGACCCTCCCCCGTCGCCGCCGCCACCACGTTGCGGCGGTCAGCAGCAGCAGCGGCCACACGACGTAGAACTGCTCCTCCACCGCCAGCGACCAGAAGTTCTGAAGCGGCGAGGGCGGTTCGGAAGCTCCGAGGTAGACGATGCCGGCCGAGGCGAGGCGGTAGTTGATGCCATAGAGCGCCGCACAGACCCCATCAATGGCGATCGAATGGAAGCGGGTCGGGGGCATCCAGAACCACGCTGCGGCAACCGTTACGGCTATCGTCAGGGTCGCCGCGGGCAGCAGACGGGCAATCCTCTTGGCATAGAACCCGACGATGGAAATCGTCCCGGTCCGGTCCAACTCGCGATACAACTGCGTGGTAATGAGGAAGCCCGATATCACAAAGAAAACATCCACGCCGACATATCCGCCGCCGATGATCGGCAATCCGATGTGGTACAGCACCACCAGCAGGATCGCGACGGCACGCAGGCCCTCGATGTCGGTGCGAAAACGTCCTTCCTCCGGCGGGACGGCCTCGGCCACAACCACCGGCCGCGCGGCCTGTTCCAGTACCATGAATCTCTCTCCGTTGGCCCTGACCAGCGTCGTGATCTCGATGCTCTGCCGGCACTATCGGCGTGATGCCCCAACCAGATCCCGCTCAGGCCGCAAACCGGCAGCACCCGCGTCAGGCACGCCCTCCCTGCCGGCCGACGGCCCGGGTACCGGCAACGACGGCCCAGGCGGCACCATCAGATCCGGAGCCCGATGGCTACCCCGGCGAGCCGTACCGCGTCTTGAAGAACTCATATCCTCGACCCATCCGACCAGATGACAGCACAGCCATAGAAATACAACAACAATCGTCAATTCCGCTAAGAACTCCAGCGTTACATTGCTTGTCGACGATACTTGCGTCCAGTCAAGGACTGGCAAACTCAATACAATCGCCACCTGGTGCCAGAGGTAGATCGTCACTGCCCGAGCATTGACAAACGTAATCAAGCTGCGCGCTCCCGACGCCCAGGTTCTCGCCAGCCAATCCATCGGGGGTTCCACCCGAAGAAGCAGGAGTACAAAACCGATGCACCACAAAGCCTGGGCAAGCGGACTCGATTGGATGGCATACGCCTCGACCGGATACATTTTCATCCATGCTGCCGCGACGCCGAAGGAGACGACCGCCAACGAGACGATGGTCATGGACGGGACCCGACGCAGCAACCCGGCGCGATGCGCATAACCGAGCATCCAGCAACTCGTATACGTGCCAAGACTGATCGTGGCGTCCGAAAGCCAGGCATTGCAATGCAACATCGGGCCTAGCACCAGCAGGCCCAGCGGAGCGATACACATGGCTTTTGGATATCGCTTGAAGCCCGCATAGAGCGGTGTCGACAGCAGAATCAGCCACAGATATGTGCGAATATACCACAGCGTTCCAGTCATGGGATTCGCCCAGTCATTGCCCGGAGGGTCCGACAGGGGAAAAATCCAGGCCATGATCGCAGACTCGTTGAAGGCCCTGGCATCCTGACCGTCCCATCCGAGCCAGAGCATCACGGGAATAAGGAACAATGCCAGCGCCCACACCGACGGGATCAGGCGGCGAAGCCTTCTCCAGATCATCAGCTCAGGACGTTCCCCGATTGCCGCGAGGCTTTTTGCCATCAGGGATCCGGCGATGCCAAACATGACCCCCATGGATGGAAAAATCCATCCCAGCCACTCGTCCCCCGTCGCGTGAACCAGCAGTACACGTCCGATAGCGACGGCCCGCAGGCAGTCGAACCACACGCTGCGCCCCGCCGTCATCGCCTCGCGCCGATCGCCGGTGGCCGGTCGCTTCGCAGCGTTCCTGGTTTGCCAGGACGGATGCTTCAAGTTGACCAGCGAAAGCACCATGGCAGGACCGACGATGACGATCTGAAAAACAAACAGCACCGGGGTCAGTAACAGCCAGTTGAGCAGTCGGCGCCAGAACCGAATCCCAGGCCGGTGCAGCAGGTAGCAGGAGGTCTGGATGTAGAGGAAGACCCCCCACAGCCCGACCCCTGCCAGCGGGACACGCCACTGGGCCAGGGGAAACACCATGAACGCCGCGACGGCAAAAAAGGGCGCGATGGACATCAGCACGAAATCGACAGACCTCATCCAGAATGACCAGCCACGCAGATACTTGATGTCCAGGATGACGCAGCGGTAGTAGTCCCGTGACCACCGGATTCGCTGCCTCATCAGATCAGGGACATTGTCTGGTACCACAGTGTTGACGTACGCGTCGACCACCGCGACCGAGCGACCGGTGCGCTGCGCGATATGGGTCAGATGACGGTCATCGGCGATCCTCTTCGAAACATACTCTTCAAGGTTCGCCATCCACATCGATGCCCGGTAGACGGCGAGCGCCCCTGACGTCGTGAATATGTCGCCAGCTCTCGACAGTCCGCAGCGCACCATGACGCAACTGTGGACGTAGTGCAGATCGGTCACGCGGGTGATGAGGTTCTTCGACCGGTTCAGGGCGTGGATCACCCCGGTGACCGCGTTCACTCTGGAATCCGAGAGCTGACGCAGGCATCGCTCGACGGCACACCGATCGACAATGCTGTCAGAATCGACGGTCACCACGAAATCGAATGGTCGTCGAGCGGCTTCATAGTGAAGAGCGAAAGCCTGGGCGGAATGTTTTCCGCCATTGTCCTGACGGTGCCATACGACGCGAGGATGGTCGAACCCGACGACTGGCTGGGCACTGCCGTCGTCCACAACATGGATGACGCTTGGAACGACACTACCGGCAAGCAGGCTTCGGACGGTCTTGTGCAGAATCGCGGTCTGTTCGTTGTATGCCGGCACGATGGCGATGACGCGGCCTACGGGTATCGGCAGCGGGCGATCTCGGCCGAGCAGGCCGATGGCTCCATAGCCGATGAAGTACACCAGTACGACCAGTGATATCTGCCGTTCGAGCGTCGTGACACCGACCGCCTCGACAAATGTGATCGGCACAGCGAGCCCAGCCAGGGTGGCGAGGATCCGCCACCTCCTGTCACCGAAGCTCACGACGTTCTTTCCTCGCCGAGAACCTCAGTACGGCGACACCGGCCACAACAACGCCGAAGGAAATGAAAAGAAAAACCGAGACGTCCTCACCAGCAAACAAAACAGCCATCCCCACGACCGTGATCATCAGGATACCGCTGCTGTTCACAGACAACACTCCATACAGGCCGATGTCGCACACCACAGTCGTTCATCGGGGCGCTCGATGCCCTGCTCGTGGCGACCCCACTCAGAGACGGTCTCAAACAGTAGCAGGCCTGTGATCATGATACGCGGCATGAATCACCCCCGTTTGAGTGAAAAGACTGTTTACTGTCTGTTTGGGGTAATTAACCTACGGCATCACTGTAACGAGACTCAGATCAGACCGTGCCGCAGCGCGTAGGCCACCGCATGGGACCGGTTGCGCAGTTGCAGCCGGCTCGTGATGTCGTGCA
>JAFGOK010000626.1 GCA_016926535.1 Micromonosporaceae bacterium
ATCAACCTCATCCGGGCTGACGCCTGGCTCAACGGGACACCACTCGGCCGCACCCGAACCTCACACCTTGCCCAACTGACGCCCCACACATAGCAGGAAATGTCCATTTGGTGCTTTCCCAACGGAGTCCCTTGAGGCTGGATGCCCCGAGCGAGCATGCCATCTTCGAGCGGTACATGGAGCGGGCCAGATTGGCCGCTGCGGAGACCGGGGCGATCACGGTCGTGGTCTCCCACCGCTTCTCCACGGTCGCAGGGGCCGACCTCATCCTGGTGATGGCCGGGGGTCGGCTGGCGGAGTTCGGCGGCCACGACACCCTGCTCGCGCGGGGAGGGCAGTACGCCGGGCTGTACGGGATCCAGGCCACCGCCTACGGGCAGGAGTCCAGAGGGTAGGCGGGCGCGCCCCGGGTTGTCGGCGGGCGTGCCCCGGGCTGTCGGGTGCGAACCGGTTGTTCGCCAACGTGTGACCTTGCGGCTGCTTACCGTTACTTCTGGTATTCGCAGCTTCATGTCGTCTCCGTTGGAGGGCACCGTGGGCATCAGCCTCAGCAAGGGTGGCAATGTCAGCCTCACGAAACAGGCGCCGGGCCTGAGCGCCGTGACGGTCGGTCTCGGGTGGGATGTGCGAACGACGACCGGGACCGATTTTGACCTGGACGCCAGCGCCATTGCGTGCGGGACCAGCGGCAAGGCGCTCTCTGACAAGCACTTTATCTTCTTCAACAACCTCACCTCCCCGGACGGGGCCATCCAGCACCTCGGGGACAACCTCACCGGAGCAGGTGAGGGCGATGACGAGCAGATCAACGTCGCGCTGGCCACGACCCCGGCGGAGTGCGACAAGATCGCATTCGTCGTCTCCATCTACGAGGGAACCGATCGGGGGCAGTCGTTCGGTCAGGTGAGCAACGCCTTCATCAGGGTGGTCAACCAGGCCGACGGTGTGGAACTCGCCAGGTACGACCTCTCGGAGGACGCGTCCACCGAGACGGCGATGGTGTTCGGCGAGTTGTACCGCAAGGACACCGAGTGGAAGTTCCGGGCGGTCGGCCAGGGGCATGCCGTCGGACTCTCCGGCATCGCCCGGGACTACGGCGTCAACGTCTGAGCCTCACCGCGTGCCCGGCCGGCTGTGGGTGACCGGGCTGACGGTCACCCACAGCCGATTCACCGCTCGACCAACGTCGTCAGAAGGCCGGTATGCTGCTCCGTACATTCTCTGGATCGATCATCGTCACTGTCGTGACCCTGGGGGCGGCGCTGTGGTTCGGTGGTCCGAAGGGGTTTTTCCTCGTCGGGATCCTGGCGATCCTGGAGGTGTCCCTCTCGTTTGACAACGCCGTCATCAACGCGAGCGTGCTGGCCAAGATGTCGGCGTTCTGGCAGAGGATCTTCCTGACGATCGGTATCCTGATCGCCGTCTTCGGGATGCGGCTGATCTTCCCGCTGCTGCTGGTGGCGGTCACGGCAGAGCTCGGCCCGATCGAGGCCTTCCGGCTGGCGCTCGCTGACCCGGATCAGTACCAGCACCGGCTGGAGGAGGCCCATCCGGCGATCGCTTCCTTTGGCGGGCTGTTTCTTCTCATGATTTTTCTCGATTTCGTCTTCGAGGAGCGGCAGATCCGCTGGCTCGACCACCTGGAGGCGATGCTCGCCCGGATCGGTCGGCTCGACCAGCTTTCGGTGGTCATCGCCCTCGGCGGCCTGCTGACCGCTGCCAGCACGCTGGCCAGCGAGCCGCAGACTGTGCTGATCGGGGGAAGTGCCGGACTGCTCACCTATCTCATCGTCAAAGGACTCGGAGACCTCTTCGCCGCCAGCAGCGAGGCGGACGAGGCGGAGGCCGGCGAATCAGGCGGGGGGGCGGCCGACCTCGCACCTGTGGCCAGCTTCGTCCCAGCGGTCGGCAAGGCGGCGTTTTTCCTGTTTCTGTACCTCGAAGTCCTCGACGCCTCGTTCAGCTTCGACGGCGTCGTCGGGGCGTTCGCCATCTCGTCGAACATCATCATCATCGCGGCTGGGCTGGGCATCGGGGCGATGTACGTCCGGTCGATCACCGTGTTCCTGGTCCGCAAGGGAACGCTGAAGGAATACGTCTACCTCGAGCACGGCGCGCACTGGGCCATCGGCTCGCTGGCAGTCATCCTGCTGCTGACCATCCGGTACCACATCAACGAAGTGGTCACCGGTCTGATCGGGGTTGGCTTCATCAGCCTGGCATACACCAGCTCGGTGATGCGAAACCGCCGCCATCGCCAGCAGCAGGAGGAGGAAGGCTCTGCCAGCGACGCCGACCAGCCGAGGAGCACGGTCGGCGCATGAGGCCTGGGGGAGTGCTTCCCCAGCGGGCCAGTCGAACAGCCAGTTTGATGATCGCCGTGAGGTCTGGGGGCTATCGTGCGGCACTTCGCGCAACTCGACGACGCGACGCTCTGCGAGCGGTTCCACATCCCGCCAGCAGAGTTCACCGTGGCGGACCAGGCTGACGTGCTGGCCGCGGGACTCGGGGCAACCCTCTACCTGCCGGCCGTGCGGCCTTGCCTGGCCGATGATCTCACCCGGTGCCATGCCAGGGGAATCGTCAGCATGATCTGCTGCCTGGAGGACGCCGTCCGGGACCGAGAGGTTGCCGAGGCAGAACGCCACCTGGTCCGGCAGTTGCGCCAGTTCGCCGCCGGATGTGCGAGCGATCCGCGAGTCAGCGGCCCGCTGCTGTTCGTCCGGGTACGTACCGCTGATCAGATCTACCGGATCGCCGAGGGGCTCGGCCAGGACCTCGGCGTGCTCTGCGGATTCGTGCTGCCGAAGTTCAGCGTTGATGCGGAATCCGTCGCCGGTCTGAGGGCGGTGGTCGAGGTCACGGAGGGGGCAGGGCGGCTCGCTCACCATCTCCGCGTCATGCCGATCCTGGAGAGCACCACGGTCGCTCACCTGGAGACCCGTTCCAGTGCCCTGCTCGACATCCGGGATCTCCTGGCCGCCCACCGGGATCGGGTGCTGGCGGTACGGGTCGGCGTCACCGACCTCAGCGGGGTGTTCGGGCTGCGTCGTCCGGCGACCATGACCGCGTGGGAGCTCAGCGTGCTCGCCGGGATCCTGGCCGACGTCATCAACGTCTTCGTCCGCAGGGACGGCGGCGGGTTCGTCGTCGTCGGGCCGGTGTTCGAGTACTTCGAGAGCAGGGACGGCGGATGCTGCGGCGGCGACGCCCTTGACACCCTCGTGCGGGAGGTCCGGCGAGACCTCGCCAACGGCCTGCTCGGCAAGACCATCATCCACCCGACCCACGCCGACATCGTGCACGCGCTGACCGTCGTCAGCCACGAGGAGTACTGCGACGCCACGGCGATCTGCCTGGAGGCCGACGGCACCGGGGGCGTGCTGCGCAGCAGCTACGGCAACAAGATGAACGAGGTCAAGCCGCACCGGGCCTGGGCAGCACAGCTGCTGCGCCGGGCGGCGCTGTTCGGGGTCGCCGCCGAGGGGGTCGGGTTCGTTGACCTGATCAGGGCCTGTGACCGCGCACGAGGGGCCCTGGTATGAGCGCCGGCAGCCGATGTCAGACCTGGGACGGGTCCTGGGTGGTGGAGCATCTCGGGATCGGGGTGGTGCGCAGCACCGACGCGGGCGACCCGATCCGACCGGTGGCCTTCGAGGATCTCGCCGGCCTGGCCGTCCGGGACAACGCGAACCGGGCTCACCTGGTGGTATCGCGGGTGCTGGGCAAGCACCTGCCGGTCGATCCGCGGGCCGCCGTCGCCGCTGGAACAGCCCTTGGCCGCGCGGTCGCCAGGACGGTCTCCGGCCAGGCGATCGTCCTCGGCTACGCGGAGACCGCGACCGCCCTGGGGCACCTGGTCGCCGACTGCCTCGACCACGCGCACTACCTGCATTCGACGCGGAGACCCGTGCCCGGCGTCACCGCTCTGGGAGGGTTCAGCGAGGCACACAGCCACGCCCGGCACCACCTGCTGCTGCCTCGGGATCCGCACTGGTTCGAGCGGGACGACCCAGTGGTCATCGTGGATGACGAGCTGACGACGGGCCGGACCGCGATCGCGACCATCCAGCAACTCCAGACGATCCATCCCCGCGACCGTTACGTCGTGGCCTCGCTGCTTGACCTGCGGGGCAGCGCCGACCGGGCGGCCATGCAGGCCGCGGCGGACCAGCTCGGCGTGACCGTGACCTGTATCGCCCTGGTCACCGGCGGGCTGGCCGTGCCGGACGACGTCCTCGACCGGGGCCGGCGTCTGGTCGAGGTCCTGGAACGGCCGGATCCGGTGCCGCTGACCCGGCCGGCTCCAGTCCACCGGCTCGATGCGCCCTGGCCGTCTGGGGTGCCGCACAGTGGCCGGCACGGGTTCGCGTCCCGCCACCGACGCGGGTTCGCCAGGGCCATCGAGAGGGTGGCCAGGCTGGCATCCAGCCGGCTGACCGTTCCTGGCCCGTCGCTGGTCCTCGGCACCGAGGAGCTGATGTACGCGCCGATGATGCTCGCCAGCAGGTTGGGCAGGCGGCGGCGGCACCCGGTGCGGTTCTCCTCGACGACCCGGTCTCCGGTGCTGCCGGTGGCGCACGATGGCTACGCCGTGCGAACCCGGCTGTCGTTCGACGCTCATGATCCGGTCACCCCGGGCGAGCCGCGCCTGCGGTTCGCCTACAACGTCGCCCCGAGGCCACCGGGGAATCGGTACGGCACCATCACCGTCGTCGTCGACGAGGTCGGGGATACCCCACGGCTCTGGAGTGCGACTGGGCTGATCGAGTGCCTGCGCACTGTCTGCGACGAGGTGAGCGTCATTGTGCTGCCGGCGGAGCGGGCCGAGCCTGATTCAGGGGCTGGCGGCCCCCGCTCGCCCAGATGCTCGCGGAGGAGGAGCCGGTGATCCCCCAGCCGTTGCACGGGCCGGAATTCTCCTCCTACGCCAGCCAGGAGGTGACCTGGCTGCTGACCGATCTGTCCTCTGCCGACCTCGAAGCCCCTGCGGTGCAGCGGGAGGTGGCGGTGCAGTCGGGAGTGGCCCACTACAGCGAGTCGTTACCGATCGAGTACCAGCCGACCGAGGAGTACCTGACGCTGTTCCACCAGACCCTGGAACGGTCAGCGACCCGGGTGGCGAGAGCGGTCGCCGTCGTCTGCGAGTCGGTCCTGGCCGGACGGCGGGCTCCGGTGCTCGTCTCGCTCGCCAGGGCGGGCACCCCGATCGGGATCCTGCTGCGGCGCTGGGCGGAATATGCCCATGAAACGCAACTGCCTCACTACACCATCTCGATCGTTCGTGGCCGGGGGATTGACCGGGTTGCCCTGCGGTACCTCGCGGAGCGCCACGATCCGGCGCGGATCGTGTTCGTCGACGGGTGGACCGGCAAGGGGTCGATCTGCCGTGAACTCGGCGCCGCTCTGGCCACGGTCGCCAGAGAGGACACGATCGTGTTCGATCCCAATCTGGCGGTCCTCGCCGATCCCGGCCGGTGCGCGGCGGTCTTCGGAACCCGGGACGACTTTCTCGTCCCGTCCGCGTGTCTCAATGCGACAGTCTCCGGTCTGGTGTCCCGGACGGTGCTCAACGACCGGTTGATCGGGCCAGGGCGGTTCCATGGTGCGAAGTGCTACCGGCACCTGGCCGGCGTGGACGTCTCCGCCCTCTTCCTCGACGCGGTGACAGCGCGATTCCGCGCGGTCGCCGCTGCCGTTGCGCGGTCCGGCCCGTACGCCCCGGTCGCCGACCCGAATCCGGACTGGGCCGGGTGGCACAGCGCGAGGGCACTGTGCCACCGCTACGGTCTGCCAGACGTCAACCTGGTCAAGCCCGGAGTCGGGGAGACGACCCGGGTGCTGCTGCGGCGGGTTCCCTGGCGGGTGCTGGTTCGCCCAGAAACGACGGCGGACCTGGCCCACGTGCTGATGCTGGCTCGGGATCGCGATGTCCCAGTCGAACCGGTGGCAGATCTGCCGTACGCGTGCGTTGGCCTGGTGCGGCCATGGGCGGGCCACGGCTCGGGCCACGCTCCGGGCCATGCCTCGGGCCATGCCTCGGGCCACGCTCCGGGTGAGGTCGGGAGGGGGCGCGGATGACAGCGATCATCGCCACTGACCTGGATGGCACGGTCATGTTCGCCATCAGCCAGCCCCCGGCCGGGGTCGTCACCGTCGACACCATCGGCGACGCGTACATGACCGGGACCGCAGCGCGAACGTGGAGCCGGCTGACAGCGGCCGCATCGCTGGTCCCGGTGACCACCCGATCGATCACTCAGTACGGGCGTCTGATGCTGCCGGGGCCGCCGGCCCGGTACGCCCTGGTGTGCAACGGTGGCCTGCTGCTGGTCAACGGAGCGCCAGAGCACGCCTGGGAGCAGGCCGTGCGGCGGGACCTCTCCGGCGCCGCCGCGGGGTTCCGGACTGTGTGGAAGCAGGCGACCCGGTGGTATGCCGCCCGGGGATTCAACCTGGTGCATGCAGTCGACGAGTTCTTCATCTACCTGACGGCGGTGCAGCGGGAGCATTGGCTGCTGGAGTTCGCGAAGGAGGCCCAGGCCTGGACCGCGCCCCGGGGGTGGCAGGCCTCACTCCAGGGTCGAAAACTCTACCTGGTGCCGCAGACCCTGGACAAGGCGGTCGGAGTCGCGCGGCTGGCGAGCTGGATCGGGGCCGGCGAGGTGTATGCCGGGGGGGACTCCCTGCTCGACGCGCGCATGCTCCGGGAGGCCACCGCCGCGATCCGGCCGAATCATGGCGAACTCCATCGGATGTCGTTCGTCGCCGAGCGATGCGAGGTCACCGTCGAGGACGGGCTGGGGGCAGGGGAGGAGATCCTCGCCTGGTACGCCCGGCGCGCCGGCCTGGAACAGCTGGTGGGTGACACCGGTGAGCGACGGCTACCAGATTTGACCATCGAGCGGCGGCAGGCGTCGGAAAGCGGCAATCACCACCAAGAGTCTTGAACGCGTACATGGGGAAACGGGGGAACGCAGGATGGCCACGGAACTCACCAAGGGCCAGAACACCTCGCTGGCTGCCGGGCGGGTGACGGTCTCCGTTGAGGTCTCGCTACCGGTGGATGTCTCCGCGCTGCTGGTGACCGGCAGCGGCAAGGTGCGCTCTGACGCCGACTTCATCTTCTTCAACCAACCCCAGGGGCCAGGAGTGACGCTCCGGCAGCAGGCGGCCGGATCTGCCGGCACCATCGACCTCGACACCGCCGCGGTGCCGCCAGACATCGAGAAGGTTCGGGTCGTCGTCAGCATCGACGGGACCGGCCAGCAGTTCGGGCAGGTCGTCCCGCCGACCGCCGTGGTCCGTGACGCCGGGGGGACACCGCTGATCCGCTATGTCGTCTCGGGTCTCACCACGGAGACCATCATGATCGCGCTGGAGGTGTACCGCAGGGCGGGCGCATGGAAGGTGCGGGCGGTCGGCCAGGGATACGCCGGAGGGCTGGCGGAGCTCATCACCGATCACGGCGTGGTGGTTGACGGCGCGCCGAGCGCACCCGTCGCTGCGCCACCGCCCGGTCCTGCCCAGCGTCCTGCTGCGCCACCGCCCGGTCCTGCTCCGCAGCCTGCTGCGCCACCGCCCGGTCCTGCCCAGCGTCCTGCTGCGCCACCACCGCCCGGTCCGCAGGAACGGAGCATCGCAGGGGCGAGTGGCACCGTCAACCTCACCAAGGGAGAGCGGGTCTCCCTCCGCAAGGGCGACGGTGGGGGTCTCAGCCGTGTCCGTATGGGCCTCGGCTGGGACCCGGTGAAGACCCGCTCGCTGTTCGGCAGTCGCGAGGTCGAGATCGACCTCGACGCATCGGCCATCATGTTCGCCGATCACCAGCCGGTCGACCTCGTGTTCTACAACCATCCCCGGAGCAAGGACGGATCGATCATGCACACCGGGGACAACCGGACCGGCCATGGGGAGGGGGACGACGAGTCGATCGTGGTGGAACTCGGACGGATCCCGGCCCACGTCACCTCGATCGTGTTCGTGGTGACCTCGTACACGGGGCAGACTTTCGCGCAGGTCGAGAACGCCTTCTGCCGGCTGGTCGATGAGCTGACCAACGCCGAGCTGGTCCGGTTCACCCTGTCCGGAGGGGCGCCGTGTACCGCGACGGTCATGACCAAGCTGTACCGCGAGGCAGGCACCTGGAAGATGGTGGCGATCGGTGAGGGAGCCCAGGGCCGGACGCCGCTGGACCTCCTGCCGGTCGTCGGCGGGTTCGTGTGATGTCAGCGACCTGGGCCAAGGGGCAGAACGCGTCGCTGTCCGGCACCCGGTTCCGGGTGACGGTTCGGGCAGCAGGGTGCCTCGACCTGTCGGCGCTGCTGCTGGACCGCTCCGGGAGGGCGAGATTCGACCGGGACTTCGTGTTCTACAACCAGCCAAACGGGGACGGGACGGCGCTCCACACCAAGGCGGACGGTCACGACGCGCTCGACGTTGACCTCGATGCCATCCCAGCGGACGTCGAACGCCTTCTCATCGTTGCGAGCCTGGACGACGAGGTGGGGACGTTCGGCGCCCTGCCGCCGCCCTCCGTGCACCTCGACGGGGCCGATGGGATCCCCGTTGGCTCGTTCGTCCTGACCGGTCTCAGCTCCGAACGGGCGGTCATCGGCCTGGAGATCTACCGCAGGTCCGGGCAGTGGAAGGTGCGGGCCGTCGGCCAGGGATACGACGGCGGACTCGCGGAGTTGGTCACCCGGCACGGGATTGCCGTCGACTCCGGCCCGTGGGTCGGCTCTGTGCCGGGCCCCGATGTCGCGCCGGGCACCGGCCTCCCGATCCGGTTCGTCCCCGGCCGCCACCACCAGCCGTACCAGCCTCCGGATCCCAACGGGCAGGAACGCCTCTATGACCAGCTCTGGGGCATCTTCGAGGACGCGGCGAGGTCGGCTGCCGCCTTCGAGTCGGCGAGAGCCTTCGCCCATCGCCGGCTGGAGCAGGAACTCAGCGACCTCGTGGCCGATCAGTCTACCCGGCACTCTCCACACGCCACGGCGTTGCGATCGGAGGCCCAGCAACGCCATGACGACCTCATGGCGCGGGCCAGCTCCGACCACCGGCGAGACAGCGATCATCTTCAGGCGGAACTCGCGGAACTCGTCGGCGCTCTGCCTGCGACGATGGCTCCCTGGGGCGATCTGGCCTGGGAGCGGTGGCAACCGCCGCCGCGCAGCGTCGCCGGGATCAGGATCGGAACCCTGCACCGGGCCGAGTACCCGGGGCCGACTGTTCCGTTCATCCTCAGACTGCCCCTGGCCAGGCCGCTCTGGCTGGACGGGAGTGGGGGCAACCTGCCGCAGGCCAGGGCGCTGGCCCGTTCGGTGCTCGCCAGGATGCTCGCGGCATACCCCACTGGTGAGATGACGGTCCACGTCATCGACCTTGGAGGTCAGGCTGCGGCGGGCCAGGCCATCGAGCCACTGCTGACCCCAGGCAACAGGCCGATCGCCGTGCTGGTCGATTCGATTGCCCGGCTGGCTAGCCTGCTCGCCGAGCTCGTGTCCCGAGTGGACATGGTGCGCATGGCGGCCAGAGCCGGAGCGATCGACGCGGTGGCGGGCCACGTCGACCCCGGGGCGCGGTTGCTGGTATGGCACGACTTCCCCTTCGGGCTCGACGAGCGGGGGATGTCCAGCGTGCGCTTTCTGATCGAGCAGGGACCGTCCGCCGGGGTGTTCATGCTGATCGTTGCCGATGCCGTGGACGTGCGGAGTGTCGGCAACGCTGCGGAACCGGTGTGGGATGCGTCCCTGCGACTCGCTGCGACCCCGGCGGAGTGTGTCGGCGATCCGTGGGTCGGACTGCCCTGGACGTACACCCCAGATCTTCCGGACACCAGCGATCAGATCGATCGGGTACTGACCCGTCTCGCGGCGGGCGGTGGATAGGGCCATGGCCACAGCAACGACCTGTCAACGACCTGTCAACGACAGTGATGACCCATCAAGGAGTCGGCCGTGTCTGAGCAGTTCACCAGAGGACGCAAGAGCCAGCTTTCTGCCCTGACGGCTTCAACGGACCTCTATGTCGGGGTCAGGATCGACGCGCAGGGGGCGACCTGGGATGTGTCGTGCTTCTGCCTCGACACAGCTGATCGGTTATCTGACGACAACTACTTCATCTTCTACAACCAGCCCCGGTCTCCCGACGGGGCGGTCCAGAAGATCGATCCCCAGGCCGGGGACGGCGACGGCTTCCGGGTGGCGCTCGACCAGGTCGCGGCCACGATCGGTCGCCTGTCGTTCTGTGCTGCTCTGGA
>JAFGOK010000013.1 GCA_016926535.1 Micromonosporaceae bacterium
CATTCGTCGCAGATGTACACACCAGGCCCAGCGATGAGCTTCTTCACCTGTTTCTGCGACTTACCGCAGAACGAGCACTTCAGTAGGTCGCCACCGTCGCCGATCCGTGCCACCTACGTACTCCCTGCCCTCATTCGGGCCAGACGCCTGTCAGACCCGAGCCGTGTCGACCGTGCCCGTGCAACGTGCACCCGAGCCACAGGCCGCTGCCTCGACGTTACCTGGTCGGGGGGCGATTTCTCGCCCCCCTAAGCGTGGTGTCTTGCTCCAGCCCGAAGACGCCGCGTCAGCCACTTGCGGATCGGACAGCGCTCGTCTTCTTGCGACTGACCAGCACCTGGTCGACAAGGCCATAGTCACGGGCCTCATCGGCTGTCAAAATCTTGTCACGATCGATGTCCCTGCGAACGGTCTCTGTTGCCTGACGAGTGTGCCGCGACAGCATCTCCTCAAGCTGAGACCGCATCCGCATGATCTCGCGAGCCTGGATCTCAATATCGGAAACCTGACCGTACCCACCCTCAGTCGCCGGCTGGTGGATGATGATCCGCGAATTCGGCAGAGCCATCCGCTTGCCGGCCGTCCCCGCCGCCAGCAGGACCGCCGCAGCTGAAGCGGCCTGTCCGAGGCACACCGTCTGGATGTCCGGACGAACGTACTGCATCGTGTCGTAAATAGCCGTCATCGCCGTGAACGATCCACCCGGCGAGTTGATGTACATGATGATGTCGCGATCGGGGTCAGTCCCCTCCAACGTCAGCAACTGGGCCATGACATCGTTGGCCGAGGCGTCGTCGATCTGAACCCCGAGGAAGATGATCCGATCTTCGAAGAGCTTGTTGTACGGGTTGGACTCCTTGATCCCATACGAGGTGCGCTCAACGAATGACGGAATGATGTACCGGTTGTGCACGTTTCGCAGTGCCGGAGGCAAGCTCAGGTCGGTCATCGCTACTCCTCAGCTCCTCGTCCCTGTGTCCTCAGGCATCTGCGTCGCACTGACAATCACCTTGTCGATGAAGCCGTAATCGCGGGCTGCCTCCGCCGTGAACCAGCGGTCACGATCGGAGTCCTCCTCGATCTGCTCCTTGGTCTGGCCAGTGTGGAACGCCACCCGTTCCTGGAACATGTGCTTGGTGTACAGCGCCTGCTCAGCCTGGATCGCGATGTCGGAGGCCGTCCCACCCATGCCCCCGGAAGGTTGATGCATCATGATCCGGGCATGGGGCAGGGCGTATCGCTTGCCCGTCGTACCGGCGCAGAGCAGCAGCTGGCCCATGGACGCTGCCATGCCCATCGCAACGGTCGCGACGTCGTTGGAGACCAGCTGCATCGTGTCGTAGATTGCCATGCCCGAGTACACCGATCCGCCTGGCGAGTTGATGTACAACCAGATCTGGCGTTCTGGGTCCTCGGCCGACAGCAACAGGAGCTGGGCACAGATCCTGTTGGCGACCTGATCGGTCACCTCACTGCCGAGAAAAATGATCCGTTCCCGTAGCAGGCGGTTGTAGACCGAGTCGTCAAGACTCAAAGCCGATGGGTCGGCACCCCGGGCCTCGATCAGCCCGCTGGCCGACCCCCCGGGAAGATACAAATCGGTCATAACAGCCCTCCGAGAATCATTGATACGCCGACCCTAACCGGTCTTCAGGCACGAACCATCGCAAGAACACTGCTGTTCGCTCTCAGCGCATCACCACGCGTGCCCTGGATGGATGGCACGCAACAACAGTGCTGCTAGTCCTCGTGATCGTGGTCGTGGTCGTGGTCGTGACCAGAATCCAGGACGATCGCCTCACGCAGGCTCTTGACTGAGACCTCGTTGCCGTCTGCGTCAACGATCCGAACCCGCTCCAGCAGCAGGGCCAAGGCCTTGCCCCGACGAACCTCACCGAAGACCGTTCCGGCGGAGCCCTCTTGCACCAAGCGCTGGTAGTACTGCTCAGGAGCCTGACCCGCTTGCCGCGCGCGATCCAGGATCTCGGCGCCGAACTCCTCATTGCTGACAGCGATCTTCTCAGCGTCTGCCAGCTGATCGAGCACCAGCTGCACCTTGACCGCGTTGCCCGCGGCCTCATGCAACTCCTTGTCCAGCTCTTCCTCGGTCCTTGACTCGGTTGCCAGGTACTCACTCAGCGTTGCGCCCATCTGCTGAAGATGGGCAACCATCGACAGCTTGCGCTGATCGACCTCGTCACGAACGACACTCTCTGGCGCCGGAACCTCAGCCGCGGCGACCAAGGCCGCCAATGCCTTGTCTCTGGCTTCGAGTAGCCGCTCCATGTTCTTCGACCGCTCAAGACGATTACGCAAATCGGCGCGGATCTCTTCGAGGGTATCGAATTCGCTCGCCAGCTGGGCAAAGTCGTCGTCGAGCTCGGGAAGGCACTTCTCCTTCACGCTGCGAACCGTCACCGAGATGTCCGCGTCCTTACCGGCATGGTCGCCGCCGAGTAGCTGGCCGACGAAGGTCGTCGACTCGCTGGCAGACAAACCGATCAGGACGTCATCGAGCCCCGGCACCAGCTGACCACTGCCGACCTCGTGGGAGATGTTGGTCGCGCTGCCGCCCTCGACCTCCAGACCGTCAACAGTCGCAGCAAGATCGATCTGGACGTAGTCACCGTTCTGGGCAGACCGCTCGGCGGTCTTCAGCGTCGCAAACCGCTCGCGAAGGGACGTCAGCTGCTGCTCGACGTCCTCATCCGTCACCTCCACCGTCGCGATCGGGACCTCGATGCTGGCGAGATCCGGCATGACCAGCTCCGGCCTGACATCGACCTCAACGGTGAACTTCAGCGGCTGCCCGTCGACGACCTCATCGAGCTCGACCTCGGGCCTTCCGATCGTCTTGACATCATGCTCGGTCACGGCGGCCCGGAGCTTCTCAGGCACAACGGTCTGGACCGCCTCTTGAAGCACAGCTGCTCGACCGATCCGTTGATCGATGATCGCGGCAGGAACCTTGCCCTTCCGGAACCCAGGGACGTTCACCTGCGCGCCAATGGCCCGATACGCCTGTTTGACACTTGGTTCAAGCTCGACGAACGGCACCTCGACTTCGAGCCGAACGCGTGTTGGGCTCAGGGTCTCGACGGTGCTCTTCACGGGTGAACTCCTCGGTCAAATCATGAGGCCGGACCGCCAGCCAGGCTGGCGGTGCAGGTGAATCTTCCCTTGTCGGGGTGGCGGGATTTGAACCCACGGCCCCTCGCTCCCAAAGCGAGTGCGCTACCAAACTGCGCTACACCCCGGTGGCGACATGAAGTGTATGCGGTCGGCCGAAGCCACCGCTCCTCGGTATCCACCACCGAGCACTTCACCACAGTCTGCGGCATGACGCCAGCCGGCCATTCCCTGGCCACACCCGCCCGGCCTGACCGGCGCAAGCCGGAGGCCCCAGACCAGAAGCCCCAGCCCACAGGCCGCACGCGCGGCAACGGCAGGCGTTCGGTAAGCTGAAGAGGGTTCCGGCCTTGCTGCCACGTGGCAAGGCAGTAGGATCCAGCATCATGCGGGCGTAGCTCAATGGTAGAGCCTCAGCCTTCCAAGCTGATGGTGCGGGTTCGATTCCCGTCGCCCGCTCCACGAATGAAGGCCTAGAGCAACGGCAGGAGCCCCTCAGCTCACGTCGAACAGCCGCAACCCCTCATGCTCTGCGAAATCCGAAAAATCCTTGACGTTAAACGTGGCCAACGGCACGTCGTTGACCAGGCAGCAGGCCGCGATCCAGGTGTCGTTCTGCGGACGCGGCCGGCCGCGCCTCTGCGCCCGAGCCTGGAGCAGCCCCCATGTCCGGCAAACGGCCCGGTCGTACGGCACGACCACGACACCCTCCTGCCACTGGTCGAGGTGACGTCGGTGTCCAGAACGATAAAGCTCACGACGTCCCCGCGCGGCGGGAGACGTAGAGGTCCGCAAGATTGGACCTGGGCTTCATGTCTGCGCCGATCACTTTTTCTGCCTGGAGTGCCCGTTACGTGCCCGGTCTCGCTCCTTGGTGGTGATGTGCTGGTTCAGCAGGAAGATCTACTGTGCGCCACCAACCCGCTTGAGGATCTCACGAAGCATCTCGCCATGCGCGCTGAGCA
>JAFGOK010000118.1 GCA_016926535.1 Micromonosporaceae bacterium
GCCGCGCTATTGGACGATTAGGTCGAGCGCTGGCTCAAGGACCGGAAGGAGCCTCATCGCGAAGGTGTTCGTCAGATGGCTCTCATCCCGGTAGACCACCGTCTGCGAGATGATGGCAGGGCATGCGGTGTCGCTGCACAACCACGGGGTCAGATCAATGATGGCCGCTTGTCCTGCCCTTGCGCCGTCGATCTCGGCGATCCGGCCAGGTGCGGTGATGCCAGCATCTGCCGTAGTGGTCGTGCATCGCTGGATGTCGTCCGGGTGCTCGGCAAGACATTCTGGTATATTACTGGTCATTAGTGGAGTATCAGCTATGAAAGCGATTTTCCCTCCGGTTCCGGACAGCCGTTTGACGGTCTTCTCGATCCCTCGCTGACTGGTGGCCAGGACCGTCCAGTTCCCGCTGACGATGATCAGATCCGGTCGCAGCCGCTCAAGCTGTTCCACGACGGTGGCTCGCCATTCTGCGCATTCCCGGTACGTCCGGTGCAAGCGCAAGCTGACCAGACCTGGATAGTCTCCCGGGGAACAGGCCGCCTTCGCGAACAGTGCCAGCCTCCAGCGGTGCTTGGCGGCCCAGGACGCGAGCGCCCCGGTCCACTGCGCCGCATGGGAGTCGCCAAACAGCACTGCGGTGCGGTGGCCCCGTTGATCACCGAACAGGCAGTCCTCCAGGTTCTTCGGCACGCTGTCGGTATAGGCCAACAGGCATGCCTTTGTCGCGGGCCCGTCATCCTTGGCAAGGCCGAGTTCGGGGGTGACGGGCGGGAGCCTGCGGATCCGGGTGGCCTCGACGACCGCTGGATCGACTGCGGCGTTGGGATCGCTGGCTGCCCCGGTAACCTGCTGGGCGGCCTGCCCGGCTGGATCGGGCCGGCCAGCCGGGACAGCCGACACAGCCGTCGAGCTGATCACCAGTGCTGTGATGACCGAAGCGGCGACTATCGCACCCCCAAGCCCAAGCCCTCGCTGGGGATGCTCGATCAGTCCCCTGCGCGCCCGCAGCGGGCGCTCGATCAGGGTGAAGGTCGCAAGCGACGCAAGGAGGGACCCACCGAGCGCCGCGCAGATCTCAGCGACGCACAGTTCGCGTTCGAGTGCCGCCTTCATGATGATCAGTGCTGGCCAGTGCCAGAGGTACCACGAGTACGACAACCGGCCGATGAGCTGCATGGGCGCTCGTCTCAGCAGGAGTTCCGAGCCGAAGGCAGGAGCGGAGCAGCCAGCTGCGATGATGGCGCACGCACCGGCTACCGGCAGGATGACCGCGTATCCCGGATACGCCGTCGCGGCATCGAACCGCAGGGCTGCGGCCGCGATCAGCCCGATGCCGAGCCAGCTCAGTGCGGCGGCCAGCGCCTGCGACAGCCGGGCGATGGCTGGGGCACCCACCGCGATGAGGGAGCCTGCCGCGAGTTCCCAGGCTCGGGTGTGCAGACCGTAGTACGCCCACGGGCCGGAGGTCCCGGTCATCGTGAGTGAGCACAGCAGGGAGCCGGCCACGACGGCGCAGAGCACCCCGACAATCGCCGTGCGCTGGCCGGCCCAGCGGCGCAATCCGAACGCCCCGATCACCAGCAGCACTGGCCAGATTGCATAGAACTGCTCTTCGACCCCGAGCGACCAGTAGTGCTGGAACGGGCTGGGTGGCGCGGTCGCCTGGAAGTAGTCCATGCCCTCCGCAGCGAGCCGCCAGTTCACTCCAGATAGCGCGGAGAATACGGCGTCCTTGGCGACAGCCGGCAGGCGCAGCGGGGAAATCCAGATCCGGCTGGCCACCACCGTCGCGACGATGACGACGGCGGCAGCGGGAAGGATGCGCCGGGCCCTGCGGGCGTAGAACCTTCCGAAGGAGATTCGCCCTCGCGACCGCAACTCGTCGTGAAGCTGCCGGGTGATAAGGAAACCGGAGATGACGAAGAACACGTCAACGCCGACGAAGCCACCGGAGAGCGCCAGACCAGAGTGCCCGATGACCACCAGGAGGACTGCGATCGCCCGTAGCCCCTCGATGTCCGGACGGAATTTTCGATGCCGGCTGATCTTGCCGGTCGGGGCGCTTTGACCGGGGACCGGACAGGCAGGGCACGCGTCCTGGTTGATACACACCGCAGTCACGCGACACCCGCCTTCTGCGGCCACATCGGCTGGTCGTGCCTGCAATGCGGCACTAACCTGCTCCGGCATGCCCGGGTGTACCAGCACAGCACCGCGCCGAGGACGATGATCGAAGCCCAGATCAGGGCAACCACCGCCGGCCGCCACCCATGTCCACTCGAATCGATGGTGTTGCCGTCGAGGGAGAGGCCCCAACCCGCGATAGTGTTGTGTCTAAGCGCGTTTCGCTCGACCAGGGTTTGAGCCGAGCCCCGGTACGCGTGGATGCCGACCCAGTTGCCGAGCACCGTGTTGCCGATGAGCCGGCTACCGACCGAATCTGTCACGACGATACCGTCGCCGGCGTTGCCCGCGACCAAGTTGTGCTCAATGAGATTGTGATTGGACTGTCCATACACCACGATTCCATCGACGGCGTTGTTCCGGACGGTGTTGCCCCGGACCACCGCGTCATTCACGCCTCCGGAGACGATGATCCCGTGAGCGCCATTGCCTTCCGCGACATTGTTTTCGACCACGAGCCCGGTCGTTGACCCGTGCGGGCCGAGCCCGAACAGGGCGTTGTCCCGGAACGTGTTGCGCTGGAAGATGAGGTTCTGCGCTTCGTTGGTGAACCCGCCCATGAAGTTCCGCTCGAAGGTCGATCCGATGACCGTTCCGGTGGATCCTTTCACCCAGGAAACGCCGTAGGAGCAGTTCCAGTCCCGGCCGAGGAAGCGGATCTGGCTGTCTTCAATGTCGAGCCGAGCCGACTGATAGGCCACGACATAGGGGCGTGCGCTGTCTCCGGTCTCGCCGGCGCTTGGCACCTGGTCGTCGCTGGCCTGGATTTCCACCCCCCGTATGGTTAGGTGAGCTTCGGTGACGCCGAGGAAGACGCCGTCAGTGACCTCTAGCACGACCTTTGAGACCGGGTGCTCGATCGTGACTGTGGTCTGCGGCTCCAGGAGGAGACCAGCAGTCAGGGTGACGACTCCGGCCTCATTCCTGATCCAACCCTGGTCGCCGACGGCGGTGACGATCTGCGGAAGGGTCAGCAGCGGCGCATCGAGGGCGATTTCCCGGACGATCACTCCGCCCTCGGTCAAGTAGACGTAGTGCGGGAAGACCTGGATGGTGCGGATCGTTGGACTTGGCTCTCCGGAGTCTGCGCTCGTGGCGTCGGGTAGGAGGCCCGCTTCGGCCCGGTAGACCGGGCTGGGCGCATGGACGAACAGCGGACGGGTCGGAGACTTGATCTTCGTGTGGTCGGTGCTGTGAACCGCCCGGCCGAGACCGAAGGTCGCCGTGATCCCGATCCAACTCAGGACCACAATGATCAATATATAGACGCCGAACGATTGGTGTTCTGCGGTGGTCGTTCGTCTCACACTGGCACTCTTTCTCGCATGTCGCCTTCCGGCCGCCCTTCAAACGGTTGCTGGTGGGCTCCGAAGTCCGAACCGCTGCCCCGACGGGTCTGCGGACCGGTCTTCTCGATGACCTCAAACGACCGCGGGTTTCCCATGAAATAAACAATCAACAGTGATACGGCGGCCCACGACGCGGTGAGCGGGCAGAGCACGACGGCGGCAACCGAGTGCAGCACCCGATGGCCGAGGTACCGCGCCCGGCTACGCTGCCGGGTTCTCGGCGTCGCGCTGTTGATCCAGCCGCTCACTGCGAAGGCTCCGAGCCAGGCAACGAATGAGCCGTAGCACCACGCATATACCCACGCCGGGGGCTTGATCCAGTCGAGGAGCAGCAGTGCCACCGTGGCGATCGAGGCACTGTACAGCACAAACCCGACGACGTATTTCCCTGCGACCAGCACGGCCCCCCAGAACGGGAGGATCTCCCGATGGGTCAGGGCGTGGAGGTTGCCCCACAGCCAGCGCCGCCGCTGCTTCAGGAAGTCCGACCAGGTCCACGGGGAGGTCAGCTGGATGTACTCGTGAAAGAACCCCCAGCTCAGAGCAGACCCGGGCGGGCCGGAATTCGCTCGGCGGCCTGCCCGGCGTTGAAAGGCCGCGTTCTGCCCGAAGACGAGATCCTCCGAAGCGAAAATCGGGTAGTCCCACGTGGTGCGGGCCTCCGCGCTTCCTGTGACGCAGAGCCCCTCGCCGTGGACGTAGAGGGGCTTTCCGAGCACCCCCTGGAAGAACGAGCAGTAGATGAAGCAGGCCAGGAAACGCATGTCATCCATGTGGCTCAGCAGGAAATGCCGGAATGGCCGGGCACCGTACTCGATGCGGGGTGCGGTTATCCCCTGGCACAGGTCGTAGTCCGCGACGAACGCGGTCGTGATGTATCCGGCGGTCGGGGAGGTGTCATCGTCGAGGAACAGCAGCTTGACGTCGTCCCGGGCGAGTCCCTCGCTCAGCCGGACCAGCCGGCTGTACTCCAGGGCTCTGGCCTTGTACTGCGCCCGTGACTCGAACGCCGGGTCAACCGTGATGACCCGATCGGCCAGGGGATACCGATCACGCTGGCCCGGCTCGTTCACCACCCAGATCTGATAGGGCATGGAGAGCTGGAATGCGTGGATTTCAGCAATGATCTCGTTGACCCTCTGCTCTTCCCGCCCGGTCGTCGTGACTTGGATTATCAACTCGGAGAATCTGCCTGGATTGCGTCTGAACCGAGCGTGAAACCACCATTCTCCAAGTGCCACCATGAGCGCCTCAACTGCCGGTGCGAGAAACGAGGCGAGCAGTATCCACCAGTACCATGTCATGACTGACGTCCCTCCGAGCCAGTGACGGC
>JAFGOK010000627.1 GCA_016926535.1 Micromonosporaceae bacterium
GATCAACGCGCACCTGGAGCCCGACCTGGTCAGCCGGCGCGAGCGACCAGGGGGATGCGTCGCCCGGCGGCGCGAGGCCTACTACGCCCAGATCGCCTCCCGCGGGGACCTGCACAGCCGCCTAGCCGCCACCGATCCGCACGGCCTGCCCGTCATTTCGGCCGCCATGCATCACAGCGCATAACGAGACGTGACTCGGGTCACACACACAATGACAACGACTCCTCAAGCCAGCCAATCACACGCCGATACACCCGATGACCGGGCCACGGATGGGCCGGTCAAGGACCCGCTCAAGGAGGAAAATCATGGGTCTCAGGATTAACCAGAACATCGCCGCAATGAACGCCTACCGGAACCTGTCGGTGACGGACAGCCAGATGGCGAAGTCCCTGGAAAAGCTGTCGTCCGGATACAGGATCAACCGGGCGGCAGACGATGCGGCAGGTCTTTCGATTTCTGAAGGACTCCGGGCGCAGGTCGGCGGCCTCAAGGTCGCAGTTCGCAACGCCCAGGACGGCGTCAGTGTCGTACAGACCGCTGAAGGTGCGCTCACGGAGACCCACGCGATCCTCCAGCGCATGCGCGACCTGTCGGTGCAGGCGATGAACGAGGGCTCGCAGGACACCACGGCACAGACCGCGGCGGACACGGAGTTCCAGCAGCTCAAGCTTGAACTCACCCGGATCTCGGACACCACGACCTTCGGAAGCACGAAGCTGCTGGACGGCAGCTACTCCAAGAGCTTCCAGGTCGGGGCCAACGGCGGTGAGACCATCCAGGTCAGCATCGGCGACCTTGACGCCACCGCGCTGACCGTGGCCGGTGATCTGACGTCGACCGCCAACGCCAGCACGTCGCTGGGCCAGGTGGACGCGGCGATCAGCAAGGTCTCCACCGCCCGGAGCTCGCTCGGTGCGCTGCAGAACCGGTTCGAGCACACCATCAACAACCTCAACGTCGCGGTGGAGAACCTCTCCGCGTCCGAGAGCCGCATCCGCGATACCGACATGGCCCAGGAGATGGTGCAGTTCACCAGATCCCAGATCCTGTCCCAGGCCGGTACCGCAATGCTCGCGCAGGCCAACTCAGCACCGCAGAACGTGCTATCCCTCCTGCGCGGTTAACACCGGTTGGCGCGGCCCCCAAGGCCGCGCCATTCGGATGATGGAGCGCGGTCCATTCCCGCGCCCACCGGGTCGGCCCGGCGCGCTTCCCCCCGCAGCGTCGGGCCGGCCTGGTCATCGACAGGGCACCGTTTACCTCGCCCGTCGTGGAAGGAGACGTCACGATGACCAGTAGCATCGATGGCCTGATCAGCGGACTGAGCACCAGCGATCTCATCAGCAAGCTCATGCAGGTCGAGGCCTCCGGGCAGACCCGCCTGAAAAATAAGATCACCGCCCAGGAAAAGGCGATCTCCTCCTTCCAGACGATCAACACGAGGGTGGCGGCGCTCAAGACGGCTGCCAGCGCGCTGACCTCGTACTCGACCTGGTCAGCCACGAAGGCGACCTCCTCCTCCGACGCGATCACTGTGGCCACCGGCAGCGGAGCCCCGACGGGCAAGCTGATCCTCGACATGAAGGAGCTGGCCCAGGCGACCGTCAAGACGTCGACCAACCTGCCTTCGGCCGATCTCGTTGACGATGTGACTGGCCTGTCGATCTCCATCGGGGGCGGTGCGGCCCAGACCATCGCCGTCACCGACGACACCCCGGAAGGGGTCGCCGCAGCGATCAACCAGGCCGGGCTCGGGGTCAGCGCCCTCGTCGTCGACAGCTCCGACCAGGGCAAGGTGCTCCAGCTCTCCGCCTCGCAGACCGGGACGGCCAATGACTTCACCGTCTCCGGCCTCAACGTCGCCCTGACGACGGTTACGGCCGCCCAGGACGCCAAGATCACCGTGGGGATCCCCGGAGCTGGCGGCTACGAGGTCACCAGCTCGACCAACACCTTCACCAACCTGGTTCCCGGCCTGACCATCACCGCGAACCGGGTCGAGAACGGCATCACGATCTCGACCGCGTCCGACGCCGAAAGCCTCGCCACCAAGATGCAGACGATGGTTGACGCGGCGAACGCCCTGATCAGCGAGGTCGGCAGCCAAACCAAGATCACCGCAGGGAGCGACGGCTCAACGAGCGGCGCAACCCTGGCCGGCAACTTCACGGCGAAACAACTCCAGCAGAGCGTCCTCAGCGCGGTCGCCAGCGGAGCAACCGACTACGGCAGCTTCAAGCAGCTTGGGCTGGAGACGACCCGGGACGGCAAGCTGACCTTCAACAAGGACACCTTCCTCGCCGCGTATCAGGCTGACCCGACCAAGATCAAGACAGTGGTCAACGATGGCCTCGCGGCAAGGCTGACCACCGTCGCCGCCAACGCCAACACCACGATCACGTCGTCCATCCAGTCCGGAAACAGCATGATCCGGTCGCTGAACGATCAGGTGGACAGCTGGTCCGTCCGACTGGAGACCAAGCAGACCGCGTTGCAGAAGCAGTTCGCGAACCTTGAGGTCGCGCTCGGCAAGATGCAGCAGCAGTCCAGCTGGCTGGCCGGTCAGATCGCGTCCCTCGGCTAGCCGAGGCGGCTCGACCCCCTCAGACCGCCCAGCCCCAGCACCGCCCACCCGAGAGTGAGTTCCCCATGACGCGAGTCGCCCACGACCGGTACCTGCGCGATGCTGTGATGACCGCCTCGCCAGGAAAACTCCTGGTCATGCTCTATGAGCGGCTCGTTCGGGATCTGACGCAGGGTGAGGAGGCCCTCCGGTCCGGGGAGCGATCCGAAGGATCCAGGCACCTCACCCATGCCCAGGACATCATCATCGAGCTGCGGGCCTCCCTTGACCTCGAGGGGTGGGACGGCGCGCCGCGGCTGGCCAGCATCTACACCTTCCTGCTCACCGAGCTGATCGCAGCGAACGTCCAGGCGGACGCCGATCGGGTCGCCAGCTGCCGGGAGCTCGTCGCCCCGCTGCTTGAGACCTGGCGCGAGGCCCTCGTGCTCGCTGACGAGGCCAGGACGCCAGCGCAGGCGGGCAGGGCACACGTCGCCTGAGCGCGCGGGAATCTCAGGACGGAAGGAGCGTCGGCACCATGGGAGGAGATTGGGCAGCGGCCTGGACAGCGGCGCTCGACGAGCTGGAGGTCGATGTCACAGAGGTCGAGCAACTGCTCGCCGACGACCACCGGCAGCGTGACCACGACATCGTCAATATCTGGAAGCCACCGGCCGGTCTTGGCCCGCTTCCCCTCGATCTGAAACCCCGCGCCGATGCCGTCCTGAGCCGCCAACTCGCCGCCGCCCGCGCGGTTGGACTCGCCATCGCGACCACCCGCAAGCAGGTCACCGTCGTGTCCCGGATCGAGGCCGGGGATCAGGGGGCTGCTCGTCCCGCGTACATCGACTGCGCGATGTAGGGCCGTCACCGCTGGATGCGCCAGTAGGCACCCATCTGGTCGATCGGGATGATGGCCTCGGTGATGCCGTGGTCCCGCCGGAAGTCGCCGACCGCCTTGCGGCAACCGGGCAGAGCGTAGTCGTCAACGATCACGAACCCCCCGGCGACGACCTTGTCGTAGAGGGCTCCGAGCGCGTCCATGGTCGATTCGTACATGTCGCCGTCCATCCGCAGCACCGCGAGCCGGTCGACGGGTGCCGCCGGCAGAGTGTCCTTGAACCACCCCTTCAGGAACACGACCTGGTCGTCCAGCAGGTCGTACTTCGCGAAGTTCGACCTGACCTCGTCCAGCGAGACCGCCAGCGGGGTGTACGTGTAGTGCCGGTCGCCAGCGTCCGCAGGGTACTTCTCCGGATCCGGCGGAGGGAGCCCCTCGAACGAGTCGGCGACGAACACCCGCCGATCGGTCACCCCGTACGCCCGCAGGATCGCCCTCATGTAGATGCAGGCGCCGCCGCGCCAGACGCCGGTCTCGATGAGGTCTCCGGGGACGCCCCCAGCGAGCACGGTTTCGACGGCGAAGCGCAGATTCGCCATCCGGCGTTCACCGATCATGGTGTGGGCCTGCGAGGGCCAGTCAAGCCCTCCGGCCCGCTTCGCCGGATCGAACCGTCGCTCGGACCACGGGTCCTGGGCCGGATCCTCATAGATCGTGTTGAGCAGGCAGCGCTGCATCAGGTCGAGGTACAGGACCTTCGGGTCCGGAGCCTCGGCAGCGGCCCTGGGGACCTGCGGAGGTGCCGTGGGCCTCGTGGGCGCCGTGAGCTCCGCGGTCTCCGGAGAAGAAGGCATCACGGCGCCGATGGAGACGGGCAGGGTCGTCCTGGGATCTGCGTCCAGGAGTCGCTGGAGCGCGTCGACGTGGACGGCTTCCCCTGCCCGGATCATGGCCCGGCGCAGCCCCTTCGCCGTGTGATGGCCGATCTGCCAGACGCGCTCCTCTGGCAGCCCCGGCGGCACGTCGACGACGCACGCCCCGCCGACCCCCACCAGTACCTCCTCGATCGACTCGCGGTCGGCAACCAGCAGCACGACGTCGTACGGCAGGGAGCCCATGGTGTCCTGGATGCCGACCAGCGTCGCGATGAGCGGCACCGGTTCCCGGCCGCAGAGCACGACGAACGACACGGGCGGTGTGCCGGCCAGCTTGGCCCGCAGCCGGTCGAGATTCTCCTCCTGCAACGCGAACCAGTCGACGTCGTTGACCTGGAACGTCTGGTGGCCCAGGTGATGGACGAAGGTGTCCTCGACGATGAGCAACCGCCACCCGGCGAACCGGATCCGGTGGCAGAGGTCGTCGTCCTCGCAGCCGCCAACGCCGAAGCTCTCGTCAAATCCGCCAAGCTCGCTGAACACCGACGTCCGCACGGCCAGGCAGAATCCGACCAGTCTCGTGGTCTCGCTGGTCCGCCCGGCGGCCCGGAGCCGGAGGCCGTCCGCGTACGCCGCGATGTCCTCGATGGTGCGCGGCTGGTAGGCGGGGTCCTCGATGAGCTGGGGGCCGCTGACGAAGTTGCTCATCGGGCCGGTCGCCCCGACCCCCGGATCGGTGAACGGGGCGATGAGGCCCTCGATCCAGCCCTGCGTCGGGATGGTGTCGTTGTTCAGGAAGATCACGATCGGATGGCGGGCCAGCGCCGCGCCAGCATTGCAGCCGGCGGCGAACCCCCGATTCTCCTCGTGGGTCACGACGTCGATCCACGGCTGCGCGGCCAGCAGGCCCGGCGTCTCATCCTGCGATCCGTTGTCGACCACGACCACCTGGTCGTCCGGTGCCAGCGTCACGCGCAGCGCGGCAAGGCAGGTTTTGGTCGTCTCGGCCGCGTTCCACACCGGAATGACGATCGTTACGGAACTCCGCGTCATATCCTGATCATCGACCCGGCGACCAGCATCGTGGAGTACTTTCGGCAGCATCTGCCATCAGGGGATCCCACAGGGTCGACCGAACGCCCGATGCCAGGAGGTCGATGCATGCAGCGCGCGCCAGTCTCGATCATCCTGGCGGCCGGCGGTGACCCTCCCCTGGCTCGGACGTGCCTCGACGCGCTCCGGGCAACGATGGGCAGCAGGGACGAGCTGGTCTGCCTCATTCCCCAGGGGCGGTCCGACCTGCGTTCCACCTTCCGCGGTGGCCCAAGGCTCACCGTGCTCGACGAGGCGCCTGGCGACCTGGCCGCCCGGTGGTCTGCGGGCCTGGCAGCGACCACCCATCCGATCGTGGTGCTGCTGGACGGGGACGTCTGCGTCTCGGCGCACTGGCTGGACCCGGTTATCGCGGCCTTCGCCGATCCCGGCGTTGTCGCGGCGGGGCCGCGCTGCCACCTCAGCTTCGGGCCACAGGGCATCCACGCAAACGAGTTGCCCCCTGACGCCCGGCAGAGCATTCCACAGTTCCGGCGGTTCGCCCGGCAGTGGCGGCAGACGCACCAGACAGAGACCGCCGAGGTGGACCGGCTCGGACCGCTGTGCGCTGCCATTCGCAGGTCCGCGCTGGAGCGCGCGGGAGGGCCGACAGCCGACCTCCCGTACGAGCCGCTTAGCCACGAAGGCCGGATCCTGCTGGTGGAGGGGGCGCTCGTCGCTCACCTGGATACCCCGCAGTGCGGACTACTCCTCTCGACTCCCGCAGAGGCACCGCTCGTCTCGGCCAGTCTCATCGTCCGGGATGAGGAGGAGGTCCTGCCGGCGTGCCTCCAGTCCCTGACTGGATTCGTCGACGAGATTGTCGTGTACGACACAGGCTCGGTTGACGGGACCAGGGATCTCGCGCGGGACCACGGTGCCAGGGTCATCGAGGGCTACTGGAATGACCACTTCGCCGACGCCCGCAACCGGGCACTGACCCACTGCAGGGGTTCCTGGATCCTGCAGATCGACGCAGACGAGACCCTAGTCGTCGAGGACCCCGCACGAGCCAGGGCGGCGCTGCGCGACACCCCGGCGTCTATGCTCCGCATCTCGCTCGAAGATATCGACGAGTATGAGGCCAGGCGGGCCGCCGCGGGGTTCTATCCGGGGCGGATGTTCCGCAGCAGCCGGGGCCGCTTCGCCGGGCGCCTGCACGAGCAGCCCGTCAACCGGCTGACCGGGCAACTGCTGCCGTCTGCTGATCTGGCCGGAGTGCGCATCGTCCACGGCGGCTACACCGAGCGGCGCATGGGCGTCCGGGACAAGCGCACCCGCAACCTGCGGCTGGCTGAGCTGGCCGCCCGGGACGGCCACTCCGCCGCCCTGGCCTACGAGCACCTGGCCCGCGCGAACCTCGGGATGGACCGGTTCGACGAGGCAATCGACATGTGCAACAAGGCCCTGGCCTCCAATCCGATCCCGTTCAGAAGGGTCGTCATCCTCAAGACCCTGGCGTTCGCCAACCTCGCCAGCGCCAGGCTGGCCGAGGCGAACGCGGCCCTGGAGCAGCTGCGACAGGCGGCCCCGAATCCGATCACCGCGCTGTGCGTCGAAGCGAAGATCCGCCTGGCGGAGAGGAATCCCGAACGGGCCTACGCGATCGTGGCCAGCCTGCCGGCCAGCGTCCGGGACGACGCTACCGAGCTCGTCGGCCGGGACCACCTGGTCAACGTCGAGATTCTTGGCCTGGCAGGGCTCGGCCGATCCGCCCAGGCCGCAGACCTGCTGCGCAGCCAGTTGCGGGCCGGCCTGTTGCCGGTCGGGCTCGACCAGGCCACGGCGGTGCTCACTGCCGCCGGGTCCGGGATCGGCGAGCTCGCCGAGCTCTTTCCCGGGGATCGACTCAACGGGCTGCTCTACGCCCTCAACGCCGCGCCGGCGCCGGTGGCAGACGACCTGCTCGACCGGCTGTGGGGCCGGTTCCCGGGGAAACCCGTCCTGCTCGCACTCGGTTCGCGGGTGGCTCGCCACCTCCCGCCGGAGCGGGCCGCGGTATGGTCCGCCCGGCTGCGGGAGCACGGGCACCCCGAGGACTGCCCGCTGATCGCGATGGCCAGTGACCGGGAGCGTCCCCTGACCGAACGCGTCCTCGCCGGGGCACTGGCCGTTGAGCGCTTCTCCGACCAGCAGGCATGGCAGCCGCTGAGCGCCGCCCTGGCCGAGGTACCGGAGTCAGAGCACGAGACGCTGCTGGCCGAGCTGCGGCGCCTGGCCCCTGGCCTGGCAGCGGCCATCGAACCGGCCACGGGCGGGGCCTGACATGTAGCCCCATGAGACACCCCACCGGCAACTCAATACGCTCGGTTGCACACTCAAGCACCTCCTGTCACATCCGATACAACCCATGAGCACGGAACGCTCACCCCCCTCTCGCCACGGAGCGGCGATGGTTCTCCGTCGGAAGGGATCGTGAGCCGTGTTCGACGACCTCAGCTCTGTGACGATGAAGGTGACCCTGGACTCCCTGTCCAAGCGGTCCCGGGTCACCGCGGACAACATCGCCAACGTCAACACCCCCCACTTCCTCGCCGGCCGGGTGAGCTTCGAAGACGCCCTGGCCGACGCGATCACCAACGGCGACCCCACAGAGCCCTCGGTGCACATGGCCCGCTCCCTTGAGCCGACGCGCGAGGACGGCAACAACGTCAACCTCGACCATGAGACCCTGACCGCCTGGGATACCGGCCTGCGGTACTCGCTGATGCTGCGCGGCGTCGACGACAAGTTCGGCCTGCTGTCCACGGTCATCAAGGGCGGTGTTGCGTGATGGCTGGTCTCTTCGGCGCCCTCGGGATCGCCAGCACCGGGGTCAACGTGCATCGCAAGTGGATGGACGCGGTCTCCGACAACATCACGAACATCAACACCGTCAAGCGGACCGACGAGGACGCCTTCCAGGCGCGGTACATCATCGCCCAGGCGGCCGACTACGGCACCGGATTCAACGGGGTCCAGGTCGGTGGGGCCGTGCTCTCCGGCAGGACCGAGGGACGCATGGTCTACGAGCCGGACCACCCGCTGGCCGACGAGGAGGGGTACGTCAAGTACCCGGATATCGATCTCGGCAGCCAGATGACCCAGTTGATGATGTCGCAGCGGGGCTACCAGGCCAGCCTGGCCGTGGCCGATCGCGCGAAGTCAGGGTATGAGTCGGCGATCGCACTCGGGAGGAACGCGTGAGCATTTCCGCTCTCCCGGCCGTGACCGCCATCAGCCCCCTCTCGGGCATCACCCCGACGCTGGGCGCCGGCGCCCCCCAGAGCTCGACCAGCGGCACCGACTTCGCGGCGCAGATCAGCAAGGGGCTCGACACCCTCCAGGGCACCCAGGACAAGGCGGACAACCTGGCACTCCAGGCAGCGACCGGGCAGCTGGCCAACGTCCACGACTACACCATCGCCGCCACCGAGGCTGCGCTGGCCACCAAGCTGACCGTCGCGGTCCGCAACAAGGCCCTTGAGGCGTTCAACGAGATCATGAGGATGCAGGCCTGATGCGTGACCGGGTCACGGCCACGCTGCGACGAGGCACGAGCACGTTCTCCTCGTTCACCGCTGGCCAGAAAGCCATGACCATTGTCGCCATCGTGGGGCTTGCCGTCGGTGGCTACTTCTTCTGGAGCTGGTCGGGGAAGCCGACCTACGCCCCGCTGTACACCAACCTCAGCGGGGCCGACGCCAGCGCGATCGTCGACCAGCTGGCGGCTGACGGGGTCTCCTACCAGATCGCCGACGGCGGCTCCACCATCCTGGTGCCAAAGGATCAGGTGTACGCGCAGCGCATCAGCGTCAGCGGGGCCGGGCTGCCGGCGGAGAGCGACGCCGGCTACGCCCTGCTCGACAACACCGACGCCATGACCTCGGAGTTCATGCAGCAGGTCAGCTACCGGCGGGCGCTGGAGGGGGAACTTTCCAAGACCATCAAGGCGATTGACGGCGTCACCGGCGCCACCGTCCACCTGGCGATCCCGGAGAAGGACGTCTTCGCCGACGAGCAGCAGAAGACGACGGCCTCCGTCCTCGTCGGGACCTCGGCGAGCAGGAAGCTCACCGCCGACCAGGTCCAGGCCATCGTCCACCTGGTCGCCTCCAGCGTCGAGGGGCTGGAGCCGGAGGAGGTGACCGTGGTCGGCTCCGACGGGATGGTGCTGTCGACGGCCGGCCAGGCCGTCACGGGCTCCGGGGGCCAGCGCACCCAGCAGACCAGCGACTTCGAGCAGCGGATGAACACAGCCCTTCAGCGCATGCTCGACCAGGCGCTCGGGACCGGGCATTCGGTCGTGCAGGTCACGGCGGATCTCGACTTCGACTCGACCGAGACGACCACCCAGACGTACGTCGCCGACCCGAACAACCCGCCGCTGTCCGAGAAGACCGAGACCGAGACCTACACCGGGACCGGAACGCCGACCGGCGGGGTGCTGGGGCCGGACAACATCCAGGTGCCCGGGGGCACCGGGGACGGGACCGGGAACTACAACCAGTCCACCGAGACCAGGAACAACGCTGTCGGCATGGTGACCGAGGTGCGCAAGTCCGCCCCCGGGGCGGTCCGCAAGCTGTCGGTCGCCGTGCTGCTCGACAGCACGGTCGCGAAGGAGGAGGACGCGGCGCGCCTCCAGCAGCTGGTCTCCTCGGCCGCCGGGCTGGATATGAACCGCGGCGACACCATCGCCGTCAGCGCGCTGACCTTCGACACCACCGCGGCGGAGCAGGCACAGAAGGAGCTGGCCAAGGACCAGCAGGGTGAGGAGAACGAGCAGATCAAGTCCTGGATCGAGACCGGGATCCTGGCGCTGGGTGTCCTCATCCTGGTCATCATCGCACTGATCACCAGCAGGAAGGGCCGGAAGGCGAAGGCCCCTCGCCAGCTGACGGCGGAGGAGCGGGCCCAGCTGGAGGAGATGAAGGCGGCCCTCGAAGAGGCTCGGCGCAGGGAGCTGGAGGCCAGCAATGCTGACGAGACCAGCGCGATCGAGGGCGGGGAACCGCCGGACGCTGACGCCCTGGCGTTCAGCGAGCATGTCCGGCGCCGCAACACGATCGCCGGCCTCATCGAGAAGCAGCCGGAGGAAGTCGCCCAGTTGCTGCGCGGTTGGCTCGCGGACCGGAGGGGCTAACCAGTGTTCGAGCTCAATGGCCTCCGCAAGGCGGCGATCCTCATGGTGCAGATGGGGACGGCAGACGCGGCCAAGGTAATGGCGCACCTCAAGGAATCCGAGGTCGAGGAACTCACCGCCGAGATCGTCCGACTCGGGGTGGTCGAGAACTCGGTCGCAGAAGACGTGCTCATCGAGTTCGAGGAGCTGGCGACCGCGCAGCGGTACGCCGGGGAGGGCGGCATCGCCTACGCCAAGGCGCTGCTGGAGGCCTCGCTCGGCAAGGAGCGGGCCGGTGAGATCGTCGCCCGGCTCTCCAGCATCTTCATGGACGTCCCGTTCGGGTTCCTCCAGCAGGCCGATCCCCGGCAGGTGCTCTCGTTCATCCAGGACGAGCACCCGCAGACGATCGCGCTGGTGCTGGCACACATGCC
>JAFGOK010000628.1 GCA_016926535.1 Micromonosporaceae bacterium
CTGCGATGGAGCGTGGATCGTTCCCAAGATTTGATCGAATCGCGTCATGATCGTGTCCTTTGTGGAAAGAGGTGGAGTTCCACTCCAACCAAAATGTTGATCATGTTTGTGAGCTGGGCGGGAGTCGATGGTGACTTCTCGTCAAATCAAGGCCCCGCCAGCGGAAACGTCAGGATGAAACAAGCTCAATCAGTACAAACCGGCACACAACAATTACCACAGTGGACGAGGGAGGCCGCGGCGAACGAAGCCTGCCGTAGCGAACGAAGTCCACCATGACAGGCGACCTCCACCACGGCGAGTCACCCATCCAACCGTGACCAATAGCTTTAGAACAATGACTGGAAGTAACCGCCGAGCGCCAGTCGGGCACTCACGCCGAACCGACCGACGGCGTCGGAAGTGCCCACCGCAACCACCCCCGAACAGCGACCAAAACTATCGATGATCCTGCTGCCGGCGCAGCGCAGCGAAGCCGGCACAACCACCCACAAGCGTCAAACCACACCACGAACAGCAAACCCAACGACGGACGGCACCCCAGCCCCAGCCCAACCCTGGCAGAACCTCCGCTGGCCTGCGCTAGCCGGCGAGATCATGATCAGCGACGCTGAGGCCGAGGGAGACGAGCACCTCCGTGTACCTGCGGCGCACTTCGGATGCCTTGGTTTTGGCACCACTCTCCGTGTATGCCTGGATCAGGATTCGCCACGCTTCGTCATCATGGTGGTCAAGGCTTAGGCAGCACCTAGCTGAATTGACCGCTTCGGCGAGATTGCCCTGCCGCATCTCCACTGCGGCCAGAGCCCGGGCGACTGCCGTCGCCTGCCGGTGGAACCGCTCCCGAGCCTCGACGGCCCAGTCTGCCGGTCCCTCCTCTGGTAGCAGAGGACCGGGGTACGCGGCGAGAGCCGTCCGAAGTGCGTCGATCTCAGCCTCCGAGCCTTGGAGCCGCCTGATGCGCTTCCAGCGGTTGACCGCCTCTGCGAAGGCGATGGTGTCGCAGAAACCGCCTGGGGCAGGGCGAGGCCGTAGGCCTCGCCGGAGCGGATCAGCAACTGGGCCTTGCCCCGCTCGCTGGCAGGTTCGAGGAGACCCCGCAGGGCTGAGACGGTGACCTGGAGGTTGCGGGTCGCAGCGGTGGCCGAGAGATCTGGCCACAGAGCCTCGATGAGCACTTCCTTGTGGACGACATGCCCGGCGTTGGTCGCCAGCAATCGCAGCGCGCTGCGTGCGCGCGCCCGGACTGCCATGATGTCGATTCGCCGACCAGCGATCTCCATCTGGAAGCCGCCAAAACACCGGATTGAGACCTGGAGGGCCGAGGCAGCCGTCGGCTGGAAACCCTGGCCCCTGCTCTCGGGCGGGACTCTCTCCGGCCAGGCTCCCCCCGTTCTGGCGCCGGCGGGCGTGTCCGCAGGCCGTCGTTGTTGCTGGTCCTGCTGGGGCAGCGTCCGAGCCGGCAGCACCCACGGAGGCAACGGCATGCCGATCGCGAGGGCCTGGACAGTGGCATCGTCGATCAGCGTGTCGCTTCGAGCAGCGTCGGCGTGAGCGATCGCCAGCGTCGCCAGGATGTGCGCTCCGGGAACGCCGATGCTGGCGGCGAGGTGGGCTGCGGTTTTCGCTTCTGTGATGAGGGACTGCCGGCTCTCGCTGGTCAGGGGCCCGGCGCCGCTCGCTTGCGGCCCGGCGCCGCTCGGGGAGGCGGCCATGCTGCTGGACAGGGCGAGCATCGACTGGGCCCAGGCCTGGACAACTCCGGCGCCCAACGCCTTCGCGGCACGGGCGACCTGGGAGAGTCGGCCGGCGTCTGGCAGGCCGACGTGCCAGTCCCGCAAGCAGGTGATGACGGTGGCAGCAAGCGCTCCCCAGACGTCGTCGCGCTGCTCACACTCTGAAGCGACAGCGTGGGCCTCATCGATGGCGTCCGAATCGGAGCCAAGCGCCATCGCCGCGCGAGCTAGCCTGCCGAACCACGGGGCGCCTTCTGCCTCGGCCTCGTCAGCGATCCGGTCGAGTTCGATGCCGATGTCGACCCCGGCGGCCTGCCGCAGTCCCGTCCGCAGGAGGCGGAGGGCAAGGGCCGCGATGGACGACTCGGTGTTGCAGCCGATCGGGGCCTCCATCGCGTATCGGTAGGCGTCCCGCAGGTTGCCGGCGAGCATCGTGGCCATGAGCCGAACCAGATGACCGCTCGTTCCAGGCAGAGCGACAGCATCGCAGCTCACCGTCAGCGGGTGTCTGCGGAGAGCGGCACGCAACCAGGCCGACCAGTGCGCCCGGCCGGGTACCTCATCTGCCAGCCAGATCGCTGAGATCCTTCGCCTCGCCCGGCAGCGGCGTTTGCCGTCCTCGTCCGCGAACAGGCTTTCTGCCTTCCGGAAGCCGTCAATCGCCGCGTGAAGCTGGCCATGGCCGAGCCGTCGTCGTGCCTCTCCATAGACCAGCCAGGGATCTTCTGCCAGCAGCCAGGCTGGCAGAAGATCGCCGAGGCCGGGGTCGTCGTGGTCAACGACGACGTCACCCGCCCTTGCCAGGAGCCGGCGCACGGCTGCCCAGTCTCCGGCTCGGGCGTGAGCCCGGATGGCCTCGCCATACGCAGCCTCGTCGATCAGCAGCCGGGCCGCTCGGGCATGCCACCGGGCGGCCTGGCGCTCACCGAGGTCCTCGACCAGGGCCTCTGCGAGATGGCTGCGCATGACCTGGTGGTACAGGTAGCTCTGCCCGCCGTCGATGCTGCTGAGTAGGCCGTGACGATTCGCGAGATCGTCGAGCACGCGCGCGCTGCCGGTGGTGTCAAGAAGACAGTCGCAGCGGGTTCCGGTCAGCACCTCGAAGACGCTGGTTCGGACGAGAAAGGTGCGGATGGCGGGATCGAGGTCGGCCAGGAGTGTCCGCGCGAGGTAGCCCCTGGCCATCGACCAGCGCCCAGACAGCGAAGCCACCGTTCGCTGGCGGGCGGCCAGCGGCCGGCCGCGGGTGGACAGGTGGAACATGGCCAGGCCAGCGGCCCAGCCGCCGGTTCTGCGTGTGAGGAGGGCGATCTCGTCCGGGGGCAGAGGCTCCGCGTAGATACTCGCCAGTAGACGCTCAACCTCCCACGTGCGAAAACGGAGATGGTCTGGCCCAATGACGCATGGGACACCAGACACCTCATGGCGAAGCAGGTTGAGCTCCGGCATCCTCCGGCCCGACAGCAGCACGTCGCATCCACTGGAGCCACAGCGGCCGGACCGGTAGGAGAGGGCCCGTTCGAGCTCCGCCTCTGCCGGTGTACCGATGAGTTGGTCGACGTTGTCGATGATCAGGAGGGATTCTGGGTGGTCTGCTGAATCAGCAATATCGCCCAGCAGGCGGTCGGTCTGGCCAGCTATGGCCTCCGCTCCGTCGACCCCGTGCCAGGTCACGTATCCGGGGTGCAGATGCGCGTACTGCGCGAGCAGTGTTGTCTTGCCATAGCCCGCGGGAGCGACGACCAGAGCCAGTCCGGTCGCGCGTGTCGCGGCGAGATGCGCGACAAGACGATGTCGTACCAGCCCGTGAGCGGCCGGAATGCCGTTTCCGGTCATGCTGGTAGTGAATGGATCGTCAACTGGCGCACCGCGCATCGCCATTCGTGTGCCTCGACTGTTGTATTGATTCTCGAACCACGATTCTGCGACGGAGGAGCTAGTCTCGTCGCCTTGTGGTCCTGAACATGGGGTGGGATGACCACACGAATAGTTGTGTATCGGGCAGGTCTGACCGCATCGTCGTTATGTGCTTGGGTGATTTGTCCGATGCAATAATCATGATGTAACCAGCCGATCGGTCTTGCAGTGAATTCCTTGACCGAGACTTGAGATGTGTTGGTTCGATGTTGGGTCAAATCGTTATGTCAATTATTGTCGATTCTCCGCTAGCTTTTGAGAATGTCCTTCGCCTCTGTGGGTACGGTAGGCGGTGACCGGTGTCGGCCCTGATCTGGATCTCCGGCATGGCTTGATTCGGTTGTCCGGTGGTCAAGGGTGCGAGAGGAAACCGTCTGTGTGTCGTCGGCTCATGGCCAGCTACATGCTGCTGCTGGCCCTCGTGCTCACCGCGCTGGAGGTTCCGTTTGGCATGACCTTGGCCAGCAGGGAGACTCAGCGCCTCGTCGCTGACCGCATGGCGGATGCCATGCGGTTCGCCAGCCTCGCGGAGCCGGCGCTACGCACCGGGGAAACGTCCGACCTCAGTTTTGAGCTCTCCAGGTACGGCGAGCTGTACGGCATCGAGGCGGCCGTCGTCGACTCAGACGGCACCAGCGTGCTGACAGCCCTCGACGGGGCCATGATGCGTCACCACGACGTAGGCCGCCTGGCCCGCAAGGCGCTTGCGGGCCAGCAGGCCGGAGAGGACCAGATGGTCTGGCCATGGCGATCCGGGCCACTGGTCGTCGCGGCGCCCGTCGGCGGGGGCGGGGAGTACTACGGGGCTGTCATCATCATTTCTCCCGTTGACCGTCTTGCCCGTTCCATCGGCCTGATGTGGCTTGAGCTCGGTCTCAGTGGCCTGGCCGCGTTGCTGGTCGGGCTCGGCGCGGCCTGGTGGTTCGCCCGCTGGGCGTTGCGGCCGGTGGCAGAGCTGGACGCGGCGGTTCATCACGTCGGGGCGGGCAACTATCACGTCCGAGTATCGGATCATCGTGGGCCGCCGGAGTTGCGGCGCCTTGCCAATGGCTTCAACCGTATGACCGTTGTTGTCGCAGACCTGCTCGAACGGCAGCGCGTCTTTGTCGCGCACGCCAGCCACCAGCTGCGCAACCCTCTGACCGCCCTGCGCCTGCACATCGAGGAGCTCACGGACGCGCTGGCGACAGAGGAGGCCAGCAACGGTCATCGTCTGGCCTTGGAGGAAACCCAACGGCTGGGACAGGTCCTCGACAGCCTGCTGGCCATGGCGAGGGCAGACGGTAACAGGGAGACCTTTGAGGAGATTGACGCTGGGAGGTGCGCAGAGCGTCGAGTGGCGGCATGGGAGCCGGTTGCCCGGCGGGGTGGGATCTCGCTGCGCTACTGCCCGCCCAAGGAGCCGGTCGTCGTGACCGCTGTTGCGACAGCCGTGGACCAGGTGCTGGACGCGGTGATCGACAATGCGATCAAGTTCTCCGGATCCGGATCTGGATCTGGATCCGGGCCGGAGGGCGAGGCGCATCTGGGGACGGAGGCCGACCCCGAGCACGAGATCCAGATCATCGTCCTGGGCGCCGCAGAAGGCGCCGTGCCCGGCTGGGGGGAAATCCGGGTGATCGACTCCGGCCCTGGCATGACCCGGGAGCAGTTGGCGCACGCGACGGAGCGGTTCTGGCGCGCCCCAGAAGTCGGCTCCATCGACGGCCATGGGCTTGGCCTGGCCATCGTCGCGGTGCTCGTCGACGCCTCAGAGGGCCAGCTGGATCTGCTCCCGGTGACCCCGCACGGGTTGGAGGTCCGCGTGCGGCTTCCCGAGGGGGAGCCGACGTCAGATCTTGACGTCGCGGTAGTACCTGGCCGCGCCTGGATGGAGCGGGAGCGGCGGTGTGCTGATGGCGTCGCGCCGGTTGAGACTCGCCCCGACGGGATGGGCGGCAGCAAGATCACCTTTTCCTGACAACAGCACCTCGGTCAGGGCATATGCCGTCTGCGACGGCATGGTCGTCGGAACGACGAGGTAGTTGGGGATGCCGATGCTGACCGCTGGAGCGATGCCGTAGGTGGTCTTCGGAACCACCCGCTCGGTGTAGTGGTCGCCGAACGCGCGCCGCATGGGGATGACGTACCGCCCCAGGTCGATCAGGCGTACCGGTAGTTGTTTCGCGAGCGTCGCGATCAGGTCGACGGGCAGGCCGCCGGAGAAGAAGAAGGCGTCGATCGTGCCGTCTTTGAGTGCTTCCGTGGATGAGTCAAGACCCCAGCGTTCGATGGTCAGGTCCTGTACCGCGACCGGACGGTCCTGGTCGGCTGCCGTCACGGTCAGCAGCCTGATGGCCGTGACCTCGGTCCCGGAACCTACCCCCCCGATGGACACCTTCTTACCGCGCAGGTCGGCGATGGAACGGATCGGATCATCCGCCCGAACGACCAGATGGAGGCAGTCCTCGTAGAGACGGGCCAGCGTTGCGACCGACGCGGCGTCGTCCGCGGTGACGGCATCGGCCTGGGTGAAGGCGACGTCCGCCGTGCCGCGCTTGATCATGAGGACGTTCTCTGCTGAGGCAGCCGTCGGCATGACCGTCGCATGGATCTTCGGGCTGCGCTGACGCAGCAGGTCGGCGTAGACAGTGCCGTAGCGGTGGTACACCGCTCCGGGATTGCCTGTCGCGATCCGGATCTGGCCGCTGATCTCCTGGTCCTTGTCCTGGCAGCCCGTGAGTGAGGTCGTGCAGACGAAGGCCGCAGAAGCGAGCGCGATGGTGGCCGCCAGGGCCGTCGGGGATGCGCTGGCCAGGGCGAGGCGGCGGGCCAATCGGCGGAACAGCACCAGACAACCGTACCGGCTGGGCAGTCCGGTCGTGCTACCAGCCGAACCGCTCACTGTGGATATGGCTGGCTGGGACGCTCAATCTCATCGCCGTTGTGCGCACTGCCGAGGCCCAGGAGTCTGGGCCGCAGATGTAGACGTCGTGCTGGCGCAGGTCGGGGACGAACTGGTTGAGCACGTGGACGTCGCTGCGCTGCTTCTCGCGGTCCGGCAGCCATGATCCGTTGTCCCCCCGCGAGCCGACGACATAGATCACTCTGACTCCACGCCGCTCTGACAGAAGCAGCAGCTCGTCCCTGAAGAGGATCTCCGAATCTGAGCGCACGCGGTACACCAGGGTCGCGGCATGGTCCGGGTAGGGGATCTCCTCCAGCAGCCCGATCATCGGGGCGACCCCGACCCCACAGGCGATCATCGTTACCTTGCCCCCGCGGTAGTGCTTTCCGGTCAGGACGCCGAACGGTCCCTCGAACAGGACCCGGGTTCCGGGACGGAGCGCCGCGACCTGGGCGCTGCCGTCGCCCAGATTCTTGACGGTGATCCGCAAGGAGTCGCCGCGGGGCATCGCAGAAAGGGAGTACGGGTGGCCCCTCGTCCAGCCTGGGCCTCCGAGGAAGCGCCAGACGAAGAACTGGCCTGCCCGTGCCGGCAGGCGATCCAGCCGACGGCCGCGCAGGTGCACCGAGACCACCCCCGGACCCTCCGGAACGATCTTCGAGACCTCAAGCCGGTGGTGGTAACTGCGGGCGATCGGGACTCCCAGCCGGAAGACGAGAATGGCGACTACCGCCGCGATGTACAGGGTCCACCAGTACGCCCTCGCGACCGGAGACGCGGTGAACTCCGTGCCGGTCTGCAACTGGTGCGGCACGGCGAGTCCGACGCCGAGGTACGCATACAGGTGGAGGAGGTGCCAGGATTCGTAGCGCAGCCGCCTCCGCGCCTTCTTGACCGAGGTGACGACGACGCCGGCCAGCAGCACCGCCGCAGCGGCGGCCAGCACCATCCCAGGTGCGTTGATGGTCAGGTTCCACAGTTCCTCGGGGAATCCGGAAACCGAGCCGGCGTACCCGAGGGTCACGAGCACAATATGGGCGAGAAGAAGACTGAAAGAGACGAAGCCGACACAGCGGTGCCACCGGGCAAGACGATCCTGCCCGAAGCCGCGCTCGACCCATGGGAGTCGAGCCATCAGCAGGACCTGGATCAGCATCAGATCAGCCGAGACCAGGCCGGTCAGGCGACCGAGCGAGGTGGCTCCGGTCCAGCCTCTGCTGAGATCTTGGATTCCGCGGTTCGACACCCACATCGCGACGACGGCGAGGACGCTGAAGACCGTGGCGGCACCGACAAGATCGGTGGTCGCGGTTGCCGACACTCGCTTCGTCCTCATGTGTTCCTGGTCATAAGAATCTCCTGTGTCCCTGCTCTTTCCTAGCGATCATCCACGAGGCTGTTCCTGAGCTGCCTCAGGCTCCTTGCCAGCAGCCGGGAGACGTGCATCTGCGAGATGCCGAGTTCTGCGGCGATCTGGGACTGGGACAGGTTGTCAGAGAAGCGTAGCTCGATGATCCGCTGCTCCCGCTGCGGCAGTCGTGCGACGGCGGGTCCGATCGACTCCCGCAACTCCACCTCGTCATACCCCGGCTCGACCTCCCCGAGGCGATCGACGAGCTGGGCCTCGTTGGTCCCGGCTGTCAGTGAATGGAGCGACGTTGGTCGATAGCCGTTGGCGGCGACGGTCGCTTCGAGGATCTGCTCCTCGGCGACGCCGAGGTGGCATGCGATATCCGAGGGGGTTGGGGAGCGACCCAGCCGCTGCGTCAGGTCATCTCGGCTGCGACTGATACGGAGGCGGAGTTCTTGCTGCCTTCTGGGCACCTGAACGGCCCAGCACCGATCACGAAAATGGCGTTTGAGCTCACCGGAGATGGTCGGTGTTGCATATGCGCGGAACCCCCCAGGATATGAGGGATCATACCCGTCGACGGCTTTCAATAGCCCGATCGCGGCGACCTGGCCGAGATCGGCCAGCGATTCACCAAGACCGAAGAATCGTTTCGCGAGTTGGTGGGCGTACGGCAGGTACATCCGGACGATCCGTTCCCGGAGTGCCGGGCGGTTCGGGTCGTCGCAGCGCAGGCGGGCCATCCGGCGGAGCAACTCCGTGACCTCGTCGTCGGGCTTGCCACCAGTCCCGCTGGGGTCACGTCCGTTGATGTCACGAGTGGTGCGCCGGTTTGCCGGCCGGGTCGAGGCTACCGTCCTGGTCCGCCGGGAAGCGGTCTGAACGGTGGCGTAGAAGCAATCCACGACGGACCTCCCCATTGACCGTGGCGGTTCGGCGCATGGTTGCCCGTCTCTGGCCGCCACGGGAGCGCCTTCGGCAACCACCAGATGGAAAGTCGACGACCAGGAACCGCAACGTTACCATCGACCGCCGAACATGTAACTGAGTGCGGCCAAACTATTTCACTCTGTGGGTGACGCGGTAAGGCATACCTATCAATGAATCCACACGATGTCGATGGTGTCCAGGACTTGACCATGACGCAGCGACAGGTACCAGACTGCTTACTCATGAGGGAGGCGGGAACCATGATGCCTGATGCGGATTGCATCCAACGAGATGACGATTGCAGCGCGCCAGCGGTGGGCTACGCAATGGGGGATGTCGCGCGGTTCGCTGGGGTTACCATCCGGACGCTGCATCACTATCACCGGATCGGGCTACCAGGTGAATCGGCCGGGATAGGTCACGCGGGCAAGCTCGTTCAGGCCTTTGGTGTTGGGATGGAAGAAGTCCTCGACGTTGAGCATGTCGAGGGTGAAGCGTGTCCGGTACGCCGCTCCGTCATCATCCCGACACTGGCCGCGGTGCGCAGCACACGCCTTAACCAGCTGGGCGTTGTACGCCACGATTCGAGCACGGAAGCGCGCGCGCCGGTCGACCTCGGCCGGCGCGGTCGAGGTCGGGTTCGCCAGCAGGGCCGGGCAGATGCCGGCTGACCAGACCGTGCGTGCGGCCTTGCTGGTGTGCCCGACCTCCCAGAGCCGGTAGACATTGGGGATGCTGACCACCAGAACCCTGGTATCCGGAAGCCGATCCGCGAGGAGCTCCAGCGCCGCTTCCACCCGTTGCCGGAAGGTGGCGACGCTGGTCATCTGGTCGATGGTGCCGTGACAGGCATCGTTGGCTCCGATGAGGATGGTGACGTACTCGACCTTCGCCGTCGCCGCGGAGGAGGCCTGGTCAACCAGGTTCGCGGTGGTCGCCTTGCCTTTGGCGTAGTTGTGGGCATGGCCGGTCATCGCCGGGTTGGCCTTCACGATCCGCCGGTAGTGGCTGTTGATCCGCGTGCCGTTGCCGGTCGACCAGGAGTTGCGGGGGCAGGCTGAGGGGAAGAGGCACGAGCCGAACCCCAGAGTGATCGAGTCGCCGAGGGCTGCCATCGACGAGGGAAACCCGTCGCCGGTCCCCGCCGACCGTGAGCCGCGCGGCAAGGTGTTCCGCTCGGCGTTCTTGCAGCCGGCGAAGACGAGGAGAACGATTCCAGCTAGGACGAGAGCAGACCAGCGTCGGACCATGATCGCCCCACAAGGCTGTGGTGTGATGGTTCCACTACCGTAAGGTGCGATCGATGGATTTAGCTAGTCTTCGGTGGGCAGACCGTCTGACCGGAAGCAGCGGCCGTCGTCGGTGATCACAGCTGCTTCGTGATCCGCCAGCGCCGCGAGCCAGGCCAGGGCAGGTAGTCCCATCGCGACGGCAGCGGTGGCGTAGCCATCGGCCATGCCGAGATCTGGTCCGACGACAGTGACGGCTCTCAGATCGGTTGACGGCCGTCCCTCGCGCGGGTTGATGATGTGCCGGCCCCGCTCGTACATGCTCGACGTCGCGACGGCCAGGTCGGTGCCCGCGACGACCCAGGACAGCGGGATTGACTCCAGCGGATGCTGAATGCTGACCCGCCAGGGGTGGCCGGGGAAGGTGCTGCCCCGGGCTCGAATGTCACCCCCGGCATTGATGCAGTGGTTGGTGCATCCGGCCGCTACCAGTCGGTCCGAAGCCGCCTGCACCGCCCAGCCCTTGACAAATCCAGAGGGGTCGAGCACTCCGGTGGCGTAGGCATCGAAATACCCATCCGTTGTCGACCAGAGTTGGGTGCAGTGATCGACGACGGCTCGTACCTCCAGTGAGCATTCAGACAGCCGCATCTCGCCTCTGCGAAGATGGCTGATCTCGCTGTCCGGCCGGTACGTGCTGAATTGCTGCTCGACGCTGCGGAGCCAGGTGAACACTTCATCAGAGCAATAGGCGAGATAATCGTTCTCGAAGGAGTCAGTGATGTGGAGACTGATGGATGTTCCCATCATGTGCGCGACCTCGTGCAGCCCGATGTGGGTCTCGCCGAGACTCCTTCTGGCCGGGGCGGAGGCGCGCGAGCGCGGGCCAGTATTGACGCGGCGGATAGGTCGTCCCGGAGACCGAGTCAACGGTCGCACTCTTCGCATATGAGCCTCCTGTCACAGGATTCGGACTGCCCGGCTCATCCGATCCGGACCGGCCGCCTGTCCCCGTCTGACGGCTGCGTGCATCGTTTCAATATCGGTGATTTTTGCTCTGGAAACGGTAATGCGGATCGGATCTGTCAATACATTGTCGGAACGACTCACGTGCGGAACGTTCTGTCGCCGTGGGTGCACCCACCGGCTGGAGATGCCGTGGCCGTCTGGCCAGTTCGACGACGCCCTTCGGCCCGGCCGCTCGCCCCACCCGGTGAACGGCGGAAGCCGATTGGTGCTGTCGTGCCTTCAGCTGTTGTTACCGTACCCACCGTGACACGTTGCGCCGGATGTTGCACCTCCCGTGCCGTCGTCTCGGCCGAGATCATGAGATTGACATGCCAAAATGACCGTGGCGTGATGTGGCTCACGCGCAACGTTCATTCAGGTGGCTTGGTCTGACGTATCCAGGTAACGATCTCGGTGCGCGAGGTCAATCCGAGCTTGGACAGGATGTTCGAGACGTGGACCGCCGCTGTTCTCGGGGAGATATACAGCCTGCGGGCGATCTCGGCGTTGGTGAGGTGCTCCGTTAGGAGCACCGCCACCTCGCGCTCTCTGGGCGTCAGTTGCGGCTGCGTGGCAGGGCCGTCCGCGGTGCAGCCGAGCTGGATTCGCAGGGCGGTGACCTGGGCAACCCGCCAGCCTGACCACCGGGCAAGAAGGCTGGCGGCGGCGGCCGTGTGCGCACGAGCCGGCTCCAGGTTGCCCAGCGCACCGCAGCAGCGAGCGGCCCCGGCATGCGCCGTGCCGCGCGGAGCCGGCGGAAGGGCATCGTCTTCTGCCGCCCGCAGGTAGGAGGCGAGCGCCGGGGTGTGTTCCCCGGCCGCCTCGGCGATCTGTCCCTCGACCAGTTGCCACCACCCGCCGACTGGCTGCCGGCGCATCAGCCCGGCTAGGCGGCGGATGCGCAGGATGGGCAGTCCGGCGTGCAGCCCGGCGGAGACGAGGTCGTGCACGTAGTCCCCGGCGGGAGACCCGGCGCTCTCGATGACGGCGAACACCTCGTCCAGGGCCGCTTCCGCTCTGGGGAGGTCGGCCATCCGGCAGGCGACATGGAACTCCAGACCTGGTACCGCATACCGCAACCGTCCCCGAGCGGCCAAGAGCCCCGTCAGGATCGTCTCGGCGCGCTCGACGTCACTGGCCTCCAGCGCGAGGCCGCCCAGGAGTACACCGTGGTAGTCGACGCCCTGCGCCGTTCGCAGCAGACCCTGGTCATGCCGGCGGCCCTCCTCGACCGCCGCGATCGCCGCGGCGATGTCGCCCTCCTGGATGGCCAGCCGGGCCCTGCCGTCGTGGTATGCGGCGACGGCCAGGGCGTCGAAGCCGGCTTTCTCAGCGTCCGACCGCATCCGTTCCAGGAGCGTCGCCATGTCACTCGGTGAGGTGACGAGGTTGGCATCGAGTGTGTTGTTGATGGCCCGTGCGGCGACGAGCCACTCTCCGAGTTCCTCCGCCTCGGTCGCTGCCTTCAGCAGCAGCCGGCCACCCTCCTCGACGGTCGCGGCGATGAAGGTGAGCGAGGACCCCTTCTCGACTTCCGCGGAGAGCCGCACCCTGGGCAGATTGAGATCATCGGCGAGTGCGATCGTGCGATCGGCCCAGGAGACCGCCTCCCTGGGAAGATCGCGGAGCATGTACGACTGCGCGATGGCAGCCATGGTCTCCGCGAGGACCCTGCCGTGCGGAAGGATGGCGCTGACTGCCTCGATCTCGACCGTCAGGGCGGTCATGTCCTCGATCCGGCTGCCCTCCCAGGCGACTCTGATCAGCAGCCGGAGCGCGGCTGCCCGGCCATCGGGAGTCGTTGCGGCTGCCAGCCAGTGGCGGGCATGCCGATCGGCGTCGTCCAGGAGCCCGACGAGCCATGCCGCCTGTGCGGCCGCGGCGAGAAGATCAACATCGTGAGGGCACTCGCCGAGGCCATCCTCTGCCAGTTGCAGCGCCTGGTACGCCGAACCGATCGCCAGAGAGTGCTCCGCGCCCTTCCTCGCGGCCGAGACGAGGTCGTCGTAGCGACCGGCGCCCCTGGCGTGATGGGCGATGATCGCCCAGTCGGTGCTGCCGGACGAGAGCAGGGTTTCCAGCGCCAGCTCGTGCAGCCGTCGCCGCTCGCGTCCCAGCAGCTGCTCCGCCAGCGCCTCCCGGGTGAGCGCGTGCCGGAAACCGAACTCGTCGTCTCCGATCTCCACCATGAGGCCGCGCCGGACGAGGCCGCGAAGCGTCCCGATGAGAGCATCCTCCGTGCTGCGGGTGACAGCGGCGAGAAGATCGAACGGGATCTTGCGGCCGAGTACCGCTGCTGCCTCGATCACCTGCTGCTGATCCGGTTCGATCTCGACGAGCTGGTGACGTAGCGCCTCCGCGAGGTTCCATGGCAGCGGCTGCTCGCACAGCTGCCCCAGATCCGCACCATCCGAAGCGCGCAGGAGCTCTTCGAGGAAGAACGGGTTGCCCCCGGTGCGGTTATGGAGGGTCACCGCGGCCCGGTACGGCGGGGGCTGCCCGGTGACCGCGGCAAGAAAGGCGGAGGTGTCCGAGAGGGTGAAGCGGCTCAGCCGGACGTGCGTGACGGTGTGCCGGCGTTCCAGCCGGGTCAGCAGATCCGCGACCGGGTGGCGGCGGGTGACCTCATCTGGACGGTAGGTTCCGACGAGTAGCCTTCCGGCACCTGGAAGATCCGCGATCCGTTCGAACAGCGCGGCACTCTCCGAATCGACCCAGTGCAGGTCCTCGAAGACGACCAGTGAGGGATGGTCGGCCGTCAGCGACCACACGAGGCCGAGGCCAGCTCGCAGCCGTTCCACCATCGGCCGGCCGCTGTCGGTCACCGTCGCCAGCAGCTCGGGATCCTCAAGATCCGCGGCGATATCGACAGCGTCGAGGAGCAGCTCGAACGGGCGACTGAGGGTCCCCGGATCGGCTTGTCCGATGAGGACCCTCGCCTCGGGGGGAGCGATCGCGACCAGTTCCTGAACCAGGCGGCTTTTGCCGATGCCGGGTTCTCCGGCGATGATCACTACTCGGGGGTGGGGGGCACCGAGGAAACGAGCCAACCGGTGAAGCTCGTGGTCCCGTCCCACCATGACTGGACTCGCTCCGGTCCGGCGCAGGCGCACCGCGCCAGCCTACCCGGATGGTGCTTGCCTACCCGGATGGTGCCTGACCTTGATCCGGCCGCGCGCCGGTCACGCTGACCGCTTGCCTGCGCTCCGGTTCTTCTGCCGGCGAGTCCATGAGCGGTGAAGGCGCGGGCGCAGCCTGCGGCCGATCCGGAAGGATGCTGCCTCCGCGATCAGTTCGTCGCCCCGGTGGAGGGCGAGTTCGTAGTACAAGCTGGGATCAAACATGATCAAAACCTCCGTGTGACGCCGTTGTCACACTCCATGGTGCTCCCGGGTAGGCCGCCTGCCATCCGGTGCGCCTACGTATCTTGGAGGGATATTCGATACGTAGGCGGGTCGGACGATGACTAGAGCACGCCTTGGAGGTCGACCGGTTAGTCGATGATGACGACGCCGGACCCGGAAGTGACCGCGGCGAGGATCGTCCGGTGGGCGCTCTGCGGTAGCCGGATACAGCCGTTTGAGGCGTTCTTGCCGAGGTTGTTGTTGTTGTACCAGCTGTGGATACCGATATGCGCGCCACGAAGGCTCGCGGGGACCGAGCCAGGATCGTCGGGGATGGCACCGAGCGCTAGGACGTCGAGCCCCGCGTACACCTTCCCGCTCAGCGCCGAGCGGCCGAGGACGAACGTCCGGCCGAGTGGGGTCGGCGTGTCGGCGTGTCCGAGAGTGACCGACCAGGTGCCCTGAACGGTCCCATCGCGGTACCACGTCAGGGTGTGGTTTGAGCGGCGGACGACGAGTTGGTGGTGCAGGGCGGCAATGGTCCAACCGCCGGGGGCGATCCAGGCGATCGTTCGGTTGGCCGAGGGGAGGAGCACAGCGACCCAGCCTGCCCGGCGGTCGACGATGGGCATGGTCAGCGAGACGCCGTTGATGGTCGGGGCAAGGTAGGCCCGGGGGGTTCCACCTGGCGCGTCATAGGCGAGGATTTTCCTCGTCGGGTGGATACCCTCCTTCAGCCAGGTTGTCGACGACGCGTCGGGGTCTGCGGGGAAGCCGCCGGGGGCACGGCTGTAGCTGATGGTCTTCAATCCGGAGGAGGGCGGTGCTGGCGACGGGATGCTCTCTGCCGGGCTGGTGGTGGGCACCGGCGAGGACGGGCTTCCTGAGGGCTGGCCCCAGACCGCGGCCGGTGCCGCAGGATCCGCGGGCTGCCAGAGGAAGAGCGCCGCGATAATCATGACGGAGAGCAGGGCTGTCAGACCGGCCAGGAACCGGCGGTCGCGGAACGGCGTTCGGGTCTGCGCTGGCGAGGACATGGTCATCCCGCGGCGCCGTGCGGACCCTTCGGCCGCAGCGTCGGGAGGGTCGATCATCGGGACAAGGTTAGCTCTCCGGCAGTGATTGCCCAACTCAAGGTGTCGGATGAACGATTCGTTGTGGTCTGGTGGCAGACCGTCAATGAGAACATGAGGAATGGCCGAGGGGAGATCAGCCGGGAAAACGGCGGTGTATCTCGAGCGCGGAACGCGCAAGGTGTTCGCATGCGCTCTCGACTGGCCAGGATGGTGCAGATCGGCCAGGACAGCGGAGCTGTCGCTCATCGCGCTCGCCGGGTACGCCAGGCGGTACGCCGTGGTGGCGATCGAGGCTGGTGTGGCGTTCGATGCTGACCCGTATTCGTTGGATCAAACATACAAGAATGAGCCAATTTCATATGATTTAGACATTTTTGAGGTCACAGAGTCGGTGATGGGTGGATCGACCACTGACTTCGGAGCACCCGGGGCGATTCCCGTCGCCGACGTCAAGCCGGTGACGGCGGAACTGGCAACGTGGCACGTTGCCCTCCTTCGAGCCTCGTGGGCGCTGCTCGACCGGGTGGCGATCTTGGCTCCGCACGCGCTCCGCAAGGGTCCTCGCGGTGGGGGGCGTGAGTTGGGCAAGATTCTTGATCATGTGGTCGCGGCTGAGGCGGCCTACGCAAGGCGGCTGGGCATCAGATGCCGCCCGCCGATCTATCGCGATCGGTTGGGGGTCAGCGCGCTGCGGGCGGAGATCGTCGCGGTGCTCGGGAAGCCGTCGGACGGGTCGCTGTTCGTCCCGACCGGCTGGCCGGCACGCTACGCCGTCCGGAGGATCGCCTGGCATGTGCTGGACCATGCTTGGGAGATCCAGGATCGCAGCCAGTAGATACTCGCTTGAGGATGGGGCGGGGGGCGCGTCCGTCCCCCGCCCCATCTCGCGCTCTCGCGCGGGAGCCTCAGCATCGGGTACCGCGTCCTGACCGCTCACCTCCTTCCGGGGTCGGCGGCGGCCGGTAGGCACCGATCGTCGACAGCCGGGTGCCGACGGTGGGGATGCCAGCGGGGCCGCGTGACTCGAGAAGCCATAGCAGAATGGATCGACGTACCTCGACGGCGCAAGGGCTTGTTGCGGGAGCGCTCCCATGTCATGATGCTCGCCGTCTGACCTGCCCGAGCCGGACCGGCAAAGGCGGTGTCAGGGTGGGGTGGCTCAGTTGGCCCTGTTCCGTGGGGTGGTGGTGTGGCGGCTGAAAGTTTCGTCTTCTCGGTGGCGCGATGACCGGACAATCTGGTCTGGCGGCCGGCTGAACGCGGCATGAAAACCATGCGGCAAGCACCGGGCGCCGGACCGTTGTTTGCATTTTTGAAGCATTTCAAAAACGGTTGCTGGAGATGAGGGCGATCACTCGGTTGCCATTTGCGTGGGAGCGCTATCACGGGTGCTTCTGTACCTGTCAAGAGGAACCGGACCAGGGTGAAAGTTCCAGAGTGATCATTGCGTCCCATCGGCCGGATCGCCCAGGTCAAACGCTGGCAAGAGGCGGCGTTGACCCTCAGTGACACCCGTGTGAAAGTTTCCAGGTTGCTTGTTGGGCACCCCTTTGGGTGTCATGATGACGCTCAATTCGCGTAACAGAGCGAGGCTGAATCACCCCAGCCGCCGAAACGGGGTTTCTCGGATCGGCGGTATGCCGCCTACCGCCATTGGTGGCAACCCGGCCACACCCGTCGGAAGTGGAACTTCCATTTCCGGCAAAACACGTCGCGAGGAGTATCCCGCATGAGATTCAATCCCCTTTCCGGAGTGAAGAGCACCCGACTACGCCGCGGCATCATCGCGGGTACGGCGCTCGCGCTCACCTCCGGGGCGATCGTCGCTGTGGCCAGCCAGGCCATGGCAGCTACTGGTTGTAAGGTTGCGTACACCGCAAACAGCTGGAACACCGGCTTCACCGCCAGCGTCTCCATCACCAACCTCGGTGACGCCATGACGAGCTGGAAGCTGGAGTTCGACTTCCCCGGTAACCAGACCGTCACGCAAGCCTGGAGTGGCAAGTACACGCAGTCCGGCCAGCACGTGACCCTGTCGAACGAGTCGTGGAACGGCAACCTTGCCACCAACGCGACGGCGAACCCCGGCTTCAACGGCTCCTACTCCGGCACCAACACCAACCCGACGAGCTTCACGCTCAACGGTGTTGCCTGCACCGGAGCGGCGACCTCGACGGCTCCCTCGACGGGCACCTCGCCGTCAACGGGCACGTCGCCGTCGACCGGCACGTCGCCGTCCAGCGGCACGACCTCGAACCCCGGCGCGCGGGTCGACAACCCGTACACCGGCGCCAAGGTCTACGTGAACCCGGAATGGAAGGCCAAGGCCGAATCCGTCTCCGGCGGTAGCCGCGTTTCCAACCAGCCCACCTTCGTGTGGCTCGACCGGATCGCAGCGATCGAGGGCACCGCGAACAGCAGCTCCAACGGGTCCATGGGTCTGCGCGACCACCTGGACGCCGCCTTGGAGCAGGGTGCGACCGCCGCCCAGTTCGTCATCTACAACTTGCCCGGCCGGGACTGCGCCGCTCTCGCCTCCAACGGCGAGCTCGGCCCGACAGAGATCGACCGGTACAAGACCGAGTACATCGACCCGATCGCGGCCATCCAGGGCGACAGCAAGTACGCCTCGCTGCGGATCATCAACATCATTGAGATCGACTCGCTGCCGAACCTCATCACCAACATCACCTCTCGCGGTGCCGCCGGCACCGAGATGTGCGACACGATGAAGGCCAACGGCAACTACGTCACCGGCATCCAGTACGCCCTGGGCAAGCTGTACGCCGCTGGCGCATACAACTACATCGACGCCGCACACCACGGCTGGATCGGCTGGGATGACAACTTCGGCCCCTCGGCTGAGCTGTTCGCCTCGACCGCCAAGGGCGCTTCTGGCGGCGTTGACACCGTCACCGGGTTCATCACCGCCACCGCCAACTACTCGGCGCTGACCGAGCCGTACGTCAAGGTCACCTCGACGGTCAACGGCACCTCGGTCCGCCAGTCGAAGTGGGTGGACTGGAACCAGTACAACGACGAGCTCACCTTCGCCCAGGCGTTCCGGACGAAGCTGATCTCATCCGGGTTCAGTTCCAACCTCGGCATGCTGATCGACACCAGCCGGAACGGCTGGGGCGGCTCGGCCCGTCCGACCGCGGCGAGCACCTCGACCGACCTGAACACGTGGGTCGACGAGTCCCGCATCGACCGCCGGATCCACAAGGGCAACTGGTGCAACCAGAGCGGTGCTGGCCTTGGCGAGCGCCCGAAGGTCGCGCCGGCCACCGGGATCGACGCCTACGTCTGGGCCAAGCCTCCGGGCGAGTCCGACGGCTCCAGCTCCCTCATCCCCAACGACGAGGGTAAGGGCTTCGACCAGATGTGTGACCCGACCTACACCGGCAACGCCCGCAATGGCAACAGCATGACCGGTGCCCTGGCCAACGCTCCGATTTCGGGTGCCTGGTTCGAGGCCCAGTTCGTTGAGCTCATGGCGAACGCCTACCCGGCGCTGTAAGGAGCACGCGGTAAGGCTCTGCAACGCGATTGGAGTTCGTGGGGCCTCGCGCCAGGACTGTTCAGGTCCGGCGCGGGGCCCCACGGCCCGTTCTGGGGCCCTGAGCGGTCGTAGGATTTCCCCATGTACCCCAGTACCCTTTCCCTGATTGGCAAGACGCCCCTGGTCGCTCTGTCGCGATTCGGGGCTGATCTCGCCGCAGACCTGGTTGCGAAAGTCGAATCGGCCAATCCGGGCGGCAGCGTGAAAGATCGCATCGCCCTGGCCATCGTCGAGCGGGCAGAGGAACTCGGCGAGTTGCTCCCCGGGGGGCATATCGTCGAAGCGACCAGCGGCAACACCGGGATCGGCCTGGCGGTCGTCGCCGCGGTCAGGGGATACCACCTCACCCTGACCATGCCGGAGAGTATGAGCGTGGAGCGGCGCATGCTCCTGGCGGCCTACGGAGCCAACCTTGTCCTGACCCCTGCGGCTGAGGGAATGGCCGGGGCGGTCGCCAAGGCGGAGGAGCTGGCGAAAACCCAGGGCTACGTCATGGCCCGGCAGTTTGAGAATCCGGCGAATCCCGCGATCCATCGCAGCACGACGGCCGAGGAGATCTGGACGGACACCGGGGGCAAGGTTGACGTCCTCGTCGCAGGCGTCGGCACGGGCGGGACGATCACCGGCATCGGGCAGGCGCTCAAGCAGAAGAAGCCCTCAGTCCGGGTCATCGCGGTCGAGCCCGCCGAATCACCGGTGCTTTCCGGCGGGGAGAAGGGGCCGCACGGCATCCAGGGCATCGGCGCGGGGTTCATCCCAAAGGTGCTGGACCCGGACGTCTACGACGAGGTGCTGCGGGTTGACGTCAACGAGGCCAGAGCAGCGGCCCGCAGGCTTGCCCGCACGGAAGGGCTGCTGGTCGGCGTTTCCAGCGGAGCGGCGCTGGCCGGAGCCAGCGCCATCGCAGCGCGACCCGACGCTGCGGGGGCGACCATTGTCGTGATACTTCCAGACACCGGCGAGCGGTATCTGAGCACTCCGCTGTTCGATGAGTCGTCAGGGGTGTGAACGGTCGTCGGTCGTCAGGCGGTGACGGTCGCCGCCGCTCGCTGGCTGACGAGGGCCCTGGCGTACTCGACCAGGGTGATGAGGACGTTCCTGCTGGACTCTCGCTTGTAGGGATCGCAGTGGGCGACCGGGACCCAGGGGTCGACCCCGAGGGCCCGCCGTACCTCGGCCAGCTGGCCCTCACGGGGGCCAGCGACGTCGCTCACCGCGACAACGTAGGGCGTGCCCTGGCGCTCGAAGTAGTCGATGACCGGGACACACTCCTCAAGGCGGCTCGGATCGGCGAGGACGACGGCTCCGAGTGCGCCAAGAGCGACCTCGTCCCGCAGCACCCAGCGCCGGTTCTGCTCCGGAGCGTCGAAGAGGTAGAGGATGAGCGCCTCATCGATGGTGATCCGGCCGAAGTCAAGCGTGTCGGCAGAGAAGATCCGGGTTTCGACCCCGGGAAGCCCGCTGTCACCGAAGGTCACATTGTCCGCAGTTCCTGGCACTCGGAGCGGTGCGATCTCACTGATCGCACTGACCAGCGCGGTCTTACCGACGCCAAGTCCGCCCGCCACCAGGATCTTGACCGCGGTGGGGGTGGATCGGGTACCGATGAACCGTTGCGTGAGTACGTCGGCCATGGAGGACCTTCCGTGGTGCGCGTTGAAAGAGTCGTGCTGTCGGGCAGGGCCGCAGACCAGCCGACCGGTAACGGTGAGCGCCGACCGTGCAGGGTGCACGGCTGCCGTCCCGTTTCCGACACATGGTGCATCTTAGGTGGATGTCGTTGAAACAACCAGTATCAATGGTCATGTTGTGTGGCGAACTGCCTCGGCGACCAGTTGATATGGAACTCTACGAGACCACGTCCGTCAACGGCCCGCGCGGAGACCATGCCGTTTCGAGACCGATTCAAGACTGAATTAAGGCGAATCCCAGATGATGCACAGCAGGCCGGGTCCGCGGTGTACCCATTCGCGGACCCGGCCTGCAGCGAGCGCTACTCGAATTCGATGAGCAGCTGGCCGGTCTTCACCGGGTCGCCCACCTGCGCGTTGACCTTGGAGATCTTCGCGTCGAGCGGAGCGGTGATATTGGTCTCCATCTTCATCGCCTCAAGGACCAGCAGGACATCGCCGACCTGCATGGCCTGCCCAGCCTCGGCGACGACCCGGACGACCGTGCCGTTGACCGGGCTCCGGCAGACCTTCGACTCGTCGGCGACAGACTCACTGGCGGGGCCCCGCGAGGTCGGTACGGCCATGGGAGCCGCAGCCGGCATGCTGACATGCGTTGGGGCTGCCGAGATCGGGAAGGGGCGCTCCGGCTCGGAGGCCTCTACCTCAACCTCGTAGGTCTTTCCGTCAACGGTGATATTCAGTTTCACGAGGTTGCTCCTGACCGCGAGTGCACATCAAACGCGTGTGAGGTGTGGATACCGACGCGACCCTGCTGAGCCCAGCTCGCAGAGTGCACGAGCCTGATCTGGCGGATGCGGGGCCGCTTGCCGATGAACGCGGCGATGGCCGCGCTGATGATCAGCATGGTCTCCTCACTCAGGGGCTCTGGCTCCGCGAGAGCCCCTCCGGCCGGCTGAGCCGGTGCGGCCGGGGCGTGTGGTTGCACGGCGGCCTGCGAGGGCTCCGGACGGGCGGCGCTGGACTCCAGCGCCGTGATCCGTTCGGCGAACTCCGCGAGCTGCTCCTGGATCGCCTTGAGCGATGCGGCGAGGTTGGCGTCGTTGACGACCGCGGGTTTCATCTCAGACCTTTCGCTCACAGCGGGATCAAGCCGTGCTTCTTCTGCGGCCGTTGCTCCCGCTTGTCGCTGAGGTACTCCAGCGACTGGGCCAGGCGGCGGCGGGTCAGCGCGGGGTCGATGATGTCGTCGACCAACCTGCGGCCAGCGGCGACATACGGGGAGGAGAAGGTTGACCGGTACTCGTTGATCAGCTCGGCGCGCCGGGCGGCCGGGTCAGCGGCGTCCTTGACCTCCTTGCGGAAGACGACCTCGACGGCCCCCTCCGCACCCATCACGGCGATCTCGGCGGTCGGCCAGGCGAAGACCCGATCGGCCCCGAGGTCCTTGGAGGACATGGCGATATACGCCCCGCCGTACGCCTTCCGCACGATGACCGTCACCTTCGGGACGGTTGCGGAGGAGTACGCGAAGAGCATCTTCGCCCCGTGACGGATGATCCCGCCGTACTCCTGATCGACCCCGGGCAGGAACCCCGGGGTGTCGACGAAGGTGACGATCGGGATGTTGAACGCGTTGCAGAAGCGAATGAACCGGGCGCCCTTGTCGCTGGAGTTGATGTCCAGCACCCCGGAGAGGTAGTTGGGCTGGTTGGCGACGATGCCGACGGTCCGGCCGAGGATCCGGGCGAACCCGACGAGGATGCTCATCGCGAACCCGGCCTGGACCTCCAGGAAGTCCCCGCCGTCGACCGTGTTCATGATGACGTCGCGCATGTCGTACCCGCGCTTGCCATCCACCGGCACGATCTCGGCGAGGCGGGGGTTCGGCTCGACATCCCCGTCGGTCGGGAACATCGGCGGATCGGCCATGTTGTTGGACGGGAGGAAACTCAGCAGCCGCCGGCAGAGGTCGAGGGC
>JAFGOK010000119.1 GCA_016926535.1 Micromonosporaceae bacterium
CAGCATCGCCGACGATCCGGTCAGGCCAAAGGCGACGAACTTCGTCGCGGCGATCCCCAGATTGGCCCCGAGCGCGGCGATCACCGCCCGGGTACTCCCCTCGGCACTCACCGCCGGCCCGAGCCTGGACCAGTACCAGTGGCACGTTCACAACTTGCCTGACCACGATGGTCCGCTGGGGTGGTCACGGGCTGACCATCTCCTTCAACTCAGACACCGCCGGGACGGCCATGGGATCGAGCCCATGGGCCAGACCGAGGTAGACCGCCGCGAAGTCCGGCACGGCGACCAGCGAGGCCAGCCGCTCCAATGGGGAGCCCCCCTCGGCCGTCATGACGCTGCACCGCACCCCCCTGCGCGCCGCCAACTGCTGGGCCGCGTCAGCCCGGCGATCCTCGACCTCCGTCGTCTCTCCCCGACCCCGCTCGTCTTCGGTGGTCAGGCCACCGTCGCGCAGGAGCACCAGGCGGAGCCGGGTCAGATCACCGTCCGGCTCCACCGGATCAGCGAAAATGTCATGCTCCGCCTCTGCCAGGCCCCCGTACACCCCGTCGAGGAGGCCGACCTTGCCCCGGCCAGCCTCGCCAAGCCCGCCGACGACGGCGGGGTACCTGGCGTTCGCGGCAAGGACATCGCCGAACCGGCGGGCTGCGACGGTCGCCAGCGGCGAGGCGCCCCAGACGATCGGGATGGCGTTGGACAGCTCCAGGGCCAGGCTCTTGCCCGGATTGACGAACGACTCCAGCGCCGGGCGGCACCGCTCCGCGTCGGCGTCGAGCCTCGCGGCGGTCTCGGCGAAATCCGCCTCATTGACCTTGACCAGCCCGAGGGTACGTGCTGCCAGCAGTACCGGCACGATCAGTCCCCAGAAGCTCGCCCTGGCCGGCGCCCTGCGGGGCACGGCGATGTAGGGCGCCCGAGCCCGGTCGGCGAGTGCTGCCAGCTCGGACTCTGGCGCACCGATGGCGACGAGCCGGGCTCCGCGGCGCGCGGCCGCCTCCGCGGCGGCAAGCGCCTCCGGGGAACGGCCGGAGGCCGAGACGGCGATAACGGCGTCCACGGCACTGACCCACCCGGGGATGCCGGCACTGCGGTGCGAGAGCACCGGCACCGGGCAGCGGGGCCCGGCGACCGTCGCGAGGACGTCCCCGGTCCTGGCCGCGGTGCCAGCTCCGGCGACGACGACGGCCCGCGGGCGCCCCTCATCCGCCAGAGCCGCGAGGTTCGCCTCTGCAGCCAGCGCCGCTGACTCCCGCACCTGCGCTCCCGCAGAGGCCGTCGCGCGCAGCATCTCGCCCGGATCTGCCTCCGCGAGGGACGCGGCGCTGTCGAGCAGCTCAAGATCCGGACTCCGGCGGCCCCGAAGACCAGCGGTACCGTCGAACGGTGTCACTGGTCGCCCTCCGCCGGCTGCTCCGCCTGCGGCTGCGCCTGCGACGACGGCTGCTCCGCCGACGCCTGCGCCCCGTCCAGGAGCAGCACCGGGATGCCGTCCCGGACCGGGAAGACCCGGTGGCACTCGACGCAGGTCAGGGTCTGCTCGCCCTCGTCGTAGTCCAGCATGGCGTGATGCTCCGCCGGGCAACGCAAGATCTCCAGCAGGGCCAAATCGAGTGCCACGGCCATCCTCCTTCGGGCTCGCCGGCGCCATGCGCCGGTTGGCGTTCGCCGGTTTTCCCACCGGCATCAGGCTCGGACGATGGCGAGCACCTCATCGCGCAGCTTCGCCATCCGATCCACGTTTGACGCCTCAACGTTAAGCCGTAGCAGCGGCTCGGTGTTGGACGGGCGCAGGTTCGCCCAGCTGCCGTCCGGGAAACCCAGGGTGAGGCCATCCAGGTGGTCGATGGTGACTTCCGGCAGGGCGGCGTAGTGCCGCTCTACCTCCATCAGCCTGCCGTGCTGGTCTGTCACCACTGAGTTGACCTCGCCAGAGGCCGGGTAGCGTTCGTAGTCCGCCGCCAGCCGCGACAGCGGCACCTCCGAGGCGCCCAGCGCCGCGAGCACGTGCATCGCGGCCAGCATGCCGGTGTCGGCACCCCAGAAGTCCCTGAAGTAGTAGTGAGCGGAGTGCTCCCCCCCAAAGACCGCGTTCGTGCTCGCCATCTCGGCCTTGATGAAGGAGTGGCCGACCCTGGTCCGCACCGCCGTACCACCGTGCTCCGTGACGATTTCCGGGACGGCGCGCGAGGTGATCAGGTTGTGGATGACGACCGATCCGGGGTGCTTCCCAAGTTCCCGGACGGCGACCAGCGCGGTGATCGCCGAGGGGGACACCGCGTCGCCGTTCTCGTCAACGACGAAACAGCGATCAGCGTCACCGTCGAAGGCGATCCCCAGATCGGCCCCGGACTCCCGGACGGCCTTCTGCAGATCAACGATGTTCTTGGCCTCAAGTGGGTTGGCCTCGTGGTTCGGGAATGATCCGTCAAGCTCGAAGTACATCGGCGTGATCCGCAACGGCAGACCAGGCAGTTCCGCGTCGCCCAACACCGCGGGAACCGTGAACCCGCCCATCCCGTTGCCCGCGTCCACCACGACGTGCAGCGGCCGGATCCCGGAGAGGTCCACCAGACCGCGCAGGTGCTTGGCGTAGTCGACTAGCAGGCCGCGCCGCTCGATCGAGCCGGGGACGACCCCGGCGGCCGGCTGCTGCGGCGCCCCATCGAGGATCGCCTGGGCGCGCTCTCGGATCTCGGTCAGGCCGGTGTCCTGGCCGATGGGCTTCGCTCCCCTCCGGCACAGCTTGATGCCGTTGTACTGGGCCGGGTTGTGACTCGCCGTGAACATCGCACCCGGCAGGTCCATGGACCCGGAGGCGTAGTACAGCATGTCGGTCGAGCCGAGACCGCCCTCGACGACCCCGACGCCCTGGGAGACGACGCCCGCTGCGAAGGCCGCTGCGAGCCCCGGGGACGACTCCCGCATATCGTGGGAGGTCACGACGCGGTCGACCTGATCCTCGATCGACCGCAGCATCTGGACGAACGCGATGCCCAGCGCTCTCGCGACCGTCTCGTTGAGCTGGTCGGGGACGGTGCCGCGAACGTCGTACGCCTTGACGATACGGCTGAGGTCGAACGCGGTACGGCTACGATCGGACACGGTATGTTGCTCCTCGCGGGAATGGGCATCGCTGTCGCGGCCCCTGGCCATCATCCGCGAGCCTAACGAACCCGGCGTCGCCATGTTCACAGGTTGGGAGCCAGACCCCCAGGCAACTGCCCGGCACGGTAGAACTTGGTCGTCCATTCCCCCTCGACCCCTGGGGCATGTTGATGACTGTCACTGCCGCACCGCCCCCGAACCGGGCATCTCCCGTCATGGACAAGGGTCTCAAGGTCGGTGCACTCGGCCTGATGTCCAGCCTCGTCATCGGCGTCGCCTCGACGGCTCCCGGCTACAGCCTGGCGGCGACCCTGGGATACCTGGCCGAGGAGGTGGGGGTCCAGGCACCCATCATCATGGTGCTGGCCTTCGTCCCGATGCTGTGCATCTCCTACGCCTACCAGGCACTCAACGAGGTCGCTCCGGACTGCGGGACGAGTTTCACCTGGGTGGCCAGGGTCTTCGGGCCGAGCACGGGCTGGCTGACCGGATGGGTCATCGTCGTCGCGGATGTCATTGTCATGGCGAACCTGGCCCAGGTCGCTGGTCAGTACACTCTGGACCTGCTGGGGATAGGCGGCGGGACCATCGCCGTCACGGCGATCGGCTGTGTCTGGATCGTCGCCATGACGATCATCGCATTTCTCGGCATCGAACTGTCCGCGAGGACCCAGGCGCTGCTGCTGACCGTTGAGATCGTGATCCTGCTCGCCTTCTCGGTCACGGCCCTGGTCAAGGTCTACGCGGGCAACGCCGGTGGCCAGGCACTGACCCCGAGCCTGGCCTGGTTCAACCCATTCGCAGGTGGTATGACCTGGAGCACGCTGTCCGCCGGATTCCTGCTCGCGGTCTTCATCTACTGGGGATGGGATTCCGCAGTGTCGACCAATGAGGAAACTGACGACCCGGTGGTCACGCCTGGCCGGGCCGCCGTCACGTCGACCCTCATCCTGCTGGTGACTTTCGTCCTGGTCACGGTGGCGGCGCAGGCCTACGCCGGCATCGGGACGACCGGCATCGGGCTGGCAAACCCGGCCACACTGGACGACCCGCTCAGCGCCATCGGTCAGGCGGTGCTGGGCGGCTGGGGAGCCAAAGCTCTCTTTCTCGCCATCCTGACCTCGGCGGCAGCGTCAACCCAGACAACCATCCTGCCCACGGCCAGGACCACCCTTGCCATGGCGGTGTACCGGGCCCTGCCCCGGTGCTTCGCCGAGGTCCACCCCCGGTACATGACCCCGTCGGTCTCCACCTGGGCGATGGGAGGCGTCTCCGTCGCGTTCTACGCCGGGCTGGTCTGGCTGAGTAAGGACGCGCTCAACGATCTCATAGCCTCGATGGGGCTGCTGATCGCGTTCTACTACGGTTTGACTGGCTTCGCTGCGGCATGGGCGTTCCGCCAGGAGCTTCGCCCCAGTCCGCAGAGAGCGCTGAAGAAGGTGCTGCTCCCGCTGCTCGGCGGGATCGTCCTGCTCGCCGCGTTCGGGCTGACCGCGGTCGACTCGTACGCGGCCGGCTTCGGGGAGACGGCCTGGCTCGGCATCGGCGGGGTGTTCCTGCTCGGCATCGGCTCGATCCTGCTGGGCGCTTTCATCATGATCGGCTACCGGCTGGTCGCCCCTGACTACTTCCGGGGGACGACCATGACCAACGGCGTGGTCGTCACCGAGATCGGCGAGATCGTCCCCGCGGACCATGACCGTGAGGAAGGTTGAAACGGCGTTGAGCGCCGGCCAGGGGCCTTCGACGCTCAACGCGGGTCAATCTCCGGGAGGGATGACCCTCAGGTGGCCGCGCCGACCGATGTGGTGCTGGCCGATACCCGATTCCTCCGCCTGGTGCTGTGCCGCCGGGCGCGCGGCCTCCCGGACCGCCTCAGCCAGAGCGACAAGATCATCATTCGTCGGGGGCGGGGGGCCGAAGTCGCCGTCGTGGCGCACGAGTTCCCACCCCCGCGGAGCCGTCAACCCAACCGCGTGGTACTCACACAGGTCGTAGGAATGTGGCTCGGCAAAGGCCGCCAGCGGGCCGACGACCGCCGTCGACTCAGCGTAGACATAGGTCAACGTCGCGACCGGCGGCCGATGGCAGCCGTTACGAGAGCATCGACGTGGTGACCTCACGGCGGCACCGTATCGCTCCGGAGACCGCGACACGGCCTCCTGCGCCCGCGACACGCCGAGCGTGATCCGAGGCGGCCCCCGTGACAGGCGACACGCGCGGCGGTGGGCCCGCCCGGGGTCCGTTTCCCGCGTTCCGGCGCTACTCTGGGCAGGATGAGCAGTCCGGATCGTCGTCGCAGCGGACCCGGCCGGCGTGGTCGCGACCGCCATGGGCGGGGTCTGCGGGGACGGCTCGTACCGGCGTCCGTTCCGCTGTCCAGGACCAGAGCGGAGATCTTCGACGACCTCGTCCTCGATACCGTCGAGGTACTGGAGTTGAAGTTCGCCAGTGAGCTGGCCGGCGTGGAGTTCGCGGTCGAGGATGTGCCGCCGGAGCTCAACGTCTATGACTCTGACGTCCTCGAAGACGGCGAAGTGCCCCTCGCCCGCCTGCTGCCCGGCCGTCCGGGACGGCATGGGGTGCCGCCCCGGATCGTGCTCTACCGCCGCCCACTGGAGCTCCGCGCCATCGACCGGGAGGATCTCGCGGATCTCGTCCACGACGTCATCATCGAGCAGGTGGCGAACCTGCTTGGCGTCTCGCCGGAGGATCTCGACGAGTAGTGGCGGCGCGGAGTCCAACGGGGTCCAGGACACCCGCGAGACTCCGCGCCGCCACACGCGATCGCCATGCAATCGCCGGCGCTCAGCCGGGCTACGCGACCCTGCGCTTGAGCTTCCTCCGCTCACGTTCGGACAGCCCGCCCCAGATGCCAAATCGCTCATCATGGCCCAGGGCGTACTCCAGGCACTCACTCCGAACGTCGCACCGCGAGCAGATCCGCTTCGCCTCTCGGGTCGATCCGCCCTTCTCCGGAAAGAACGCCTCCGGATCGGTCTGCGAGCACAGAGCGCGTTCCTGCCACTCTGGTGCGTCGCCAAGCAGGTCGGCCACGGCAAGTCCGCGGTCCATCAGCGTGCCTCCTTCTTCGCACCGGTCGCGATGCCGGCACTGACCCCCCACGCGGAAGGCGCGTGTTCCTCTGCAGTTCCCTCGGCGCATGTACTTTTGTCCGATCGGCGATGATATAAACCACCCGATCGGCGATCCCCCGGATGAAATTACACGCGTGTAATGCGTGCGCCGTCAAGCGGAATCTGCTAAAAAGCACCACTCGCGACGCGCCAACACCACCGATGTACAAACCCGTGTGGACCCAGCGCCGCTCACTTATCGACCGGCGGGCGGCGAAAGTAACGCGCGACACGCCGCGCAGCGCACGCCACGCCGAGTGCTTCACACGTCAGCATGGCCCCGG
>JAFGOK010000629.1 GCA_016926535.1 Micromonosporaceae bacterium
CCCGCCGCATCGTACGCCGCCAAGCGAGGACTACGTGCAGGAGTTCATGGACTTCCACCGCTTCGTCGCCAACCGCTACAAGGGCAAGGTGAAATACTACTCCTTCTGGAACGAGCCCAACGGGTGCAGTTGGATCAACGACGGCTGCGGCAATGCCGACAGCTACCCCCTCTACACCAAGTGGCTAATCCGGTGCAGCCAGGCGATCAAGGAGGTGGACCCCGACGCCAAGATCATTGCCGGCAACCTGGACTACCACAGCGGCGTCACCCACGGCTACCAGTATGTCCAGGGCATCTACGACAACGGCGGCGGACCGCACTTCGACATCGTCGCCATCCACCCTTATGACCCAGCGGGCACCATCTACTGGCAGGCCCTCACCGACACGCGAAACGTCATGGTCTCCCACGGCGATGCCGCCAAGCCGATCTGGCTCACCGAGTACGGCTGGAGCACCACCGACTACCAGTCGACGGCCAACAAGCTCGTCCAGGTGCTCACCGAGCTGAAGAAGCCCGAGTGGAGCTTCGTCGAGATGGCCTGTTACCTGGTGCTCAATGACGGGGCCGGGGTCGAGAACTACGGCCTGATGGACGCCAACCTGAACGCCCGGGTCGGCTACTACGCCTTCCGCGACATGGACAAGACCTGGCCGGAGTACGTCGACTTCAGCGCCGACGTGACCACTGGTGTCGGCCCGCTCACCGTCCAGTTCACGGACCAGTCCTACATGGCCGGCGCGGGCGCCTGGTCGTGGAGCTTCGGCGACGGGGGCACGAGCAGCGAGCGCCACCCGTCGCACACCTACACGGCCACCGGCAGCTTCACCGTGCAACTCACGGTGACCGGCACCGGCGGCCAGCTCACCGGCGAGAAGCCAGGCTACATCAGCATCAGCTCCGGCTATGCCGAATTCAGTGCTGACGTCACCGCCGGGCCAGCCCCGCTGACCGTCCAGTTCACAGACGAGTCGGTGGTGCCGGGGGCAAACGCCTGGCTGTGGGAGTTCGGCGACGGTCAGACCAGCGCCGAGCAGCACCCGCTGCACACGTTTACCGCCGAAGGCGGCCACGCCGTCCGGCTGACCGTGACCAGGTCAGGGGGCGGCTTTGTGCAGGAGAAGCCGGGCTACATACGAGCGGGTAACTTCCCCAAGGTGGCTTTCCTCGGCGGGCAGCTTCCACCCACCACCGGCGATGGGCAGGTCATCGCCCATTTGCGCGACATGGGATTGCTGGTTGACGTCTACGACGACGAACCGGAGAACCGCCCGACCGCGGCCACGATCGCCGCGGGCCACGACCTGGTGATGGCCTCGTCCACGGTCCTATCGGCCAACGTGGCCGGCGAGTTCCGCGAGCAGACCGTGCCTTTCATCTACTGGGAATCCTCGTTGTGCTGGGCCGATCGCGAAGGCATGGCCGGCAGTAACAGCACGGCCGGCGGCCAGACACAGATCAACGTGATCAACAACAGCCATCCAATCATGGAAGGCATACCCACTGGAATGGTGACCGTGACGACGGGTGGGGCCGACTTCAGTTGGATTGATCAGCTGGCTCCCGGCGTTACGGGCCTGGCGACTCCCGCGAGTAACTCGGCCCGCCGCACGGTGGCGGTGGCAGAGCCGGGCGCCGCCCTGCTCGGCGGAGGCGTGGCGGCCGGCAAGCGAATCCTGCTGTTCCTGTACGACACGACCTGGTCGCAGACCAACGACACGGGCAAGAAGATTTTCGACAACGCGGTCGCCTATTCGCTGGGCTCACCGGCGGCGGAGTTCATAACGTCGCGGACTCTGGGCGTCGCCCCGCTGGCCGTTCAGTTCACTGACCAGTCTACCGGCCCGGTCACCGCGTGGACGTGGGACTTCGGCGATGGCCAGACCAGCACACTGCGCCACCCGACGCACACCTACGCGACACCGGGCACGTACAAGGTCACCCTCACCGCAGGCGGGCCCGGCGGGCCAACGACCGAGACCTGCGCTAATTGCATCGTGGTGGTCCAACGCTGCCGTGCGGATTTCGACGGCGACGGCGACGTGGACACGAATGATTCCACGGTCTTCGAGGGCTGCGCATCCGGGCCGGCGATAACGCATGACGGCAGCGAGGTTTGCCAGCAGGCCGATCTGGACCACGACAACGACGTGGACCAGTCGGACTTTGGCTTGTTCCAGCGCTGCCTGACTGGCGAGGACGTGCCGGCCGATCCTGCCTGTGTTGACTAGCGGCCGGCGAGCCCGAGGGCCCCGGCGAGTTCCAGGGAACCTTGAGGGGGATTGAACCTGGTGGCTTTGATCGGAGTCAGTCCTTGAACAGACCAATCCGATACGCTCCGTGCTGGGTGCTGTGTCTGTTCGTGTCGGGCATGGCGGGTCGGCTTTGCCGGGCCGAGACCAAGACCATCGCGGTGGACTACGAAAGCAGCACCGGCACCATCGACATCGTACTCGGTATCGAAGGCAATCCCGTCCGCTGGACGCATGCCTACGGGCTGGTCGACATGGCTACAAAAATGCATGATTTGAGGATCACTCACAACCGAACCGCCAACGACGAACATTCGCATCCGACAACCTTCGAGGGCATCTTTCCCGATTGGCGGGCGGAGTGGTGGACGGCAAGCGACGAACCGTTTGAGGCGACCGCCAACTACAACTTCGACAATGCAAATCATACGACGCCGGTGCCCGGTACCTATACCTATGCCTACTTCCACTCCACTGACGGTAAGATAGACGACAGCGTAAATAAAGGGTTCAGCCCGCTCTTCACGCTCGGGACCCGCCAGGATACATTTGACTGGTGGCACCGGTTCCACACTCTCGGGTACACGTATTTCCCAAACCCGATTCCGGACACGGACGATGCCCGCAGGAAAGTGGCGATTGTGTCGGAGAAGACCCTCCGGCACTACAACGAAGAATGGCACAACGGAAGGAGCAACGGCATCGAATTCTGGGAGGTCTGGAACGAGCCGGAAATGTCGGACATGTGGGCGGGAGACGCAATCCAGTTCCGGAAATTGTACCGTGCCATTGCCGAGCGGTTCCGCGGCACCCGATCGAGCCCGATCCGGCCCGAGGTGAAGATCGGCGGCTGCGCTCTTGCCTGGACCGTCCCCCCGACCGAATACCACCGCAACCTTAGCCGCGATTTCTGTGAAAACCTTCTTCAATACTGCAACTCGAACGATGTTCCGGTGGACTTCTATTCGTGGCACCACTACGGCGGTCTCCAGGCAGAAAGCGCGCCTTCCACACTGACCGTCTGGTTTGGTGGCAACGCATGGGTCTACCTCAACGCGGCGAAACGAATCAGACAGGCCCTCGACAACAACGGGTACACCGATGCCCTGAGCATCTGCGACGAGTGGAACTCGCTCGTGAATCAAAACAACCCCTACCATGACACCGATCTGGCCGCAGCATTCACCGCATGCGCCTTCATGTATATGGATTACGCGGACGTGTACATGGCGAGCTACTTCCCATGCGTCGGAACCTGGGGGCTGTGGGACGAATACACGAA
>JAFGOK010000630.1 GCA_016926535.1 Micromonosporaceae bacterium
ACGGCCGAGCACTGGGCGGCTTGGCATCATCGTCGTTGGGGCCTGTGTCGTCAGTGCCGGTGTCGTTGAGGAGGGGGTCGTTCAGGATGAACAGGTCAGCGTCAGCAGCGTCGGTGTCCGACTCGGCGCTGGTGTCGGAGACATGCTGGGCAGCGGTTCGCCTGTCGAGTTCGATCTCTCGCCGGGTGCGGACCTCGTCCCAGAGGATGCGCAGGTGGCGAGGGTCCCGGGCGTCGACCATGACAGGCAGGCTCGCCCCAACCTCCGGCCACTTGTTGACCGGAACGGCAGGGTCTCGCAGCCGGACGGAAGCCCCGTCGACACCGTGAGCGTTGACGAACAGCTCGAAGTCGCATCGGCCGGCCACCCCGACGGGGGGCAGGGGCGACGCCTCGCGGACGAAGGCGGTTCCGAAGACGAAATCCCTGCTACCGCCACGGATATTCGTCATAATGATCAATGTTGGGCCGAGTGTTCCCACGGCAATGCCAAGGCCTGCGATGGCGACGTCGGACATTCCCGCACCGCAGGTGACGGCGAATATTCCGAAGATGATCATTGCGCCGACGGTGAATACCTGTCCGTCCGACAATGGCCAACGGCTGGCGGGCGCCAATACGACCTCCTTCATTGTCTTCAGGCTAGGCGGCCGGGCGGCTCGGAGGAAAGTCTGAGCGAACGCCCGTCCGCCGCAAGGGTGCAAGAAATGGAGATCGGGCCGAAATGGTGAACCGGCGCGGAATACGGTTGACTTCAGCCAAGAGTCGTCGCTCTTTGTGGTTAGTGCGTTACAAGTTTTGGATGCGGAGGCACCCCGTGGCAGGCTGTTGCGGTCTAGGCTGCGGGCAAGGGCCCGATGGTGTGACAGGAGGAATACCGTGGTGGAGCGTACGCTCGTACTTATCAAGCCAGACGCAGTGCGGCGCGGCCTGATAGGCGAGATTATCGGCAGGTTTGAGCGCAAAGGTTTGGCGATCGACGCCATGCGGTTGAGGACGATGACCGCCGAACTGGCGGACCAGCACTACGCGGAGCATGTCGAGAAGCCCTTCTACCCGGGCGTGCGCGAGTTCATGACGGGTGGACCGTTGGTGTCTCTGGTCGCCGCGGGCGACTGCGCGATCGAGGTGGTGAGGTCGCTGGTCGGTGTCACTGATGGTCGAAAGGCCGTTGCGGGGACAATCCGTGGCGATTTGGCACTTTCGGTGCAGGAAAACGTGGTGCACGCCTCTGACTCACCGGAAAGTGCGAAACGAGAGATCCTCCTGTGGTTTCCGGAGCTGAGCTAGGCTTCCGCGCTGATTTGGGGCGATGGCCGTTCTTGGCGGGCAGGTTCGGGCCAGGATCAGGGCGGCGGGCCGTTTCTGCGAGTGATCAAGATCGGCGGATGATGGCGCGACGCAGGGTCTCCATCACAGCGACGCATCCGGACTCGGAACGGTTTGTGAACATGACGATCCCGAGACTGCCGTGATCCGCCCATCCACAGACGACGAGTTGCTGCCCCTCGACCTTGCCGCTACCGCAACTCGCCTCGCCGCCGGGCTGCCCGGCGCGCACTGCGTGGATACCCGTGATGGCCAGATCCGCACTGAGCGCCGCGAGGGTATTGTCGACTTCCTCGCTGGGAGATTTGACAAACCTCGTGACGCCGAAGGCTGTCACCAATCGGCTACGGTCGTCGCTGTCGACGAAGACGATTGTGAATGAGTCTTGGTCGAACCAGCTTTCGATCTTTTTGAGCATGGTTTTTGCACGTTTGGTACGTTTTGCGTCCGTCGTTCTGGCCAAGTTGGTGACCTCGGCTCCGGCTGTCACGCTCGCTGGCCACTGCTCGACATAGGGTTTCGCCTGCCGGACGACGAAGCCACAGCAACCGCAGCTCAGCAGGACAAGGAACAGGAAGAAACGCAACCCCCAGTGGCGACGCCTGCGCCGTCTTGGTGGTGCGGGCGGCGGCACTGGGGGTTGCGGCACTGGGGGGTGCGGCACTGGGGGCGGCGCCATGACTGGCGGAGGCAGGTACGGGGGCGGTTGTCTCGGCGGCGACTCCAGGGCCCTGCGTTCCCCGACGGGCAGGTCGAGCGTGTCGTGGATCCGGGGTGGTTCGGCCGCTCGCTGCGGTGCGATCGATGCCGAACCGACCCAGGGGGTCTCAAGCCGGACCGTTGGGGTGTCATCGACGTCGGAGTCGTCAGAGGCGTCGGAGGCGTCGCCGGGTTGCGGCCTCGTCTGGTCGACCATTGCCGAGCGCTCTCCCTTCGAAGCCGGCTGGCGCAGAATCCTGCTGGCACAGAGCCTGGCGCGGAAGGCCGTCGGGGTTGTTCAATGCTGCCTTGGCCGCCTCCCGCCGTGACGCCAGCGTAGACGGGCAACCCAAGACGAGGTCCGCCTGCTGCCGCTGAGCTCTGCCGGCGGGCACGGTTGCCCGCTCGCTGCCACAGGCACCGCAGCCGTGGATGAGTCTCCGCGTACGCTGGGCTGCTATGAGCGTCGCCTCCATCTTCCCGAAACTGGAACGCCTGCTGCCGTACGTCAGCAAGCCGATCCAGTACGTCGGTGGCGAGATCGGCTCGGTGACCAAGGACTGGGAGGCCACCGCGGTGCGGTGGGCGCTGATGTATCCGGATACGTACGAGGTCGGCCTGCCCAACCAGGGCATTCAGATTCTGTACGAGGTCCTCAACGGCATACCCGACGTGCTGGCCGAGCGGACCTACGCCGTTCGCTTGGACCTTGAGGCGCTGATGCGTCAGCATGGGGTCCCGCAGTTCACCCATGACTCGCACCGGCCGGTCGGAGCCTTCGACCTGTTCGGCGTCAGCTTTTCGACGGAACTGGGTTTCACGAACCTGCTGACGGCCCTTGACCTGGCTGGCATCCCGCTGGCCAGCGAAGACCGGGGCGAGGAGCACCCCATCGTCGTCATCGGCGGGCACGCCGCCTTCAATCCGGAGCCGATCGCCGACTTCATTGACGCGGTGGTGCTCGGTGACGGCGAGGAGGCGGTAACGGAGATCACCGATCTTGTTCGAGCCTGGAAAGCCGCCGGAAGGCCAGGAGGTCGGGATGGGCTGCTCCTGGAACTCGCCGGCACCGGGAGGGTGTACGTCCCGCGTTTCTACGATGTCGAGTATGCCCCGGAAGGCCCGCTGCGCCGGGTGGTTCCGAACCGGGCGGGGGTGCCCTCGCGGGTCCGGAAATACACAACGACGGATCTCGATGCTTGGCCGTATCCCCGGCAGCCGGTCGTGCCGCTGGCGGAAACCGTGCACGAGCGGTATGCCGTGGAGATCTTCCGAGGATGTACCCGGGGCTGCCGGTTCTGCCAGGCGGGGATGATCACGCGTCCGGTCAGGGAACGATCGATCACGGCGATTGGCGACATGGTCGAGCGAGGACTGACCAATTCCGGCTTCTGCGAGGTTGGCCTGCTCTCGTTGTCAAGCGCTGATCATTCGGAGATCAACGAGATCTGCTCTGGGCTCAGCGACCGGTACGCCGGGACGAACGTCTCGCTGTCCCTGCCGTCCACCCGGGTCGACGCATTCAACATCACGCTCGCGGAGCAGCTGGCACGGAACGGCAGGCGCACCGGGTTGACCTTTGCCCCAGAGGGCGGATCCGAGCGGATTCGCAAGGTGATCAACAAGACGGTCTCCGAGGACGATCTCATCCGTACCGTCGCCACTGCGTATGCCGAGGGCTGGCGCCAGGTCAAGCTGTACTTCATGTGCGGGCTTCCGACCGAGACCGACGAGGACGTGGTGCAGATCGCCCGGCTGGCGCATGCGGTCATCCGGGCGGGGCGGGCTGCGGCCGGGTCGAAGGACATCCGGGCCACGGTGTCGATCGGGGCGTTCATTCCGAAGCCGCATACTCCCTTCCAGTGGGCGGCCGCGGCTGATCCAGCAGTGGTCGACCACCGGATCGGGTTGCTGAAGCAGGTGATCAACTCGGACCGGTCGCTCGGGCGGGCCATCGGCATCCGCTACAGCGATGGCGAGCCCGGGGTGGTCGAAGGACTGCTTGCCAGGGGGGACCGCCGGGTCGGGGCAGTCGTCCGCCGGGTCTGGGAGGAGGGAGGACGATTCGATGGTTGGTCTGAGCATTTCTCGTTCGCCAGGTGGCAGAAGGCGGCTCAGGAGGTGCTCGGGCCGTGGGGAATCGACCTCGCGTGGTATACCACCAGGGAACGTGAAGAGCGCGAGATCCTGCCCTGGGATCACCTCGACGCCGGGCTGGACCGCCAGTGGTTGTGGCGGGAGTGGCAGGACGCCCTGGCCGAGACAGAACAGGACGACTGCCGGTGGGCGGGCTGCACAGAGTGCGGCGTCTGCCCCAGCCAGGACGTCACCATTGAAATGGGTCCAACCGGACGGAGGCTCCTTCCGCTGTGATGGTAGGTCGTCTTCTGGCACCAGTCGCTCTTCGTGCGAAGGGGGGCAGCGATGGGCGGTAAACGTCGGCAGCCGGCGAGCGATCAGCCACCGGTGGTGCAGCGGCTGCGGGTCCGCTATGGCAAGCGGGGCAGGATGCGGTTCGCCTCGCACCGGGACTTCGCCAGGGCACTGGAGCGCGCCATCGTCCGGGCCGCGATCCCGATTGCCTACTCCCAGGGGTTCAGCCCTCATCCGAAAATCTCCTATGCCAGCGCCGCACCGACTGGGGTTTCGAGCCTGGCGGAGTACCTCGAATTGGGGCTGCGGGAGCGGATGGTGCCCTCCCAGGTTGCCAGGGCGCTCGATGCGGCGCTGCCGGTCGGGTTCGAGGTGTTGGAGGTGGCGGAGGCTGGTCAGGGATCCCTGGCCGATCGGATTGACTCGTCCGTCTGGACGGTGGAAGTCCCTGGACTTTCGGAGCGGCTGGCGGCCGTGGCGGTCGAGCGGTTCTGCGCTGCGGAGCGGATCTGCGTCGAACGTATGACCAAGCGTGGTCTTCGAGTCCTTGATGTCCGCGGGCCCGTGGTCCGGCTGGCGGTTTCCGCACCAGCCGATGCGGCACCTTACGGGGTCGAGGGTCTACCGTGTGCGATACTGGACCTTGTCGTACGGCAAGTCACCCCAACCGTGCGGCCCGATGATGTCCTGACCGGCCTGCGAGCGGTTGCTGATCTTGAGGTGTTCGAGGCGCCCCGCGCGACTCGACTGGCTCAGGGGATGTTGACCGCCGAGGGTGAGATCGTCGATCCGCTCGCTGCGGATCGCGGTATGGCTTGCGCCGGGGCTCTATCGGCGTAAGACGGGCGGCCTTGGCGGTCGTCAAGTGACGGAGTTGGCAGACTTCGGCGGTTTCGTCCGTGAAGGCGGACATAGTCGCCGGTACCACCTTTATTCGGTGGTCCTGCGTGGCAGCGTTCGACGCGCCCGGGATCACCAGAACTGGAGAACGTCCGAATGCTCGACAACGAGCCGGATCGGGTTGACGCACCGAATGTGCCCGATCAGGAACAACGTGCTGATGTCCAGCCAGCGACCGCTGTGGAGGCCACGGGAGGGGCGCCCGCCGAAGGGGCGGCGCCCGCAGGGGCGGCCACGTCCGCCCGGCGTCCGCCAGCCTCCGCGAGCGTGCTGTTCATGGCCCCGGTCGAGGCCGGGCCAGCCAGTAATGCCCCAGCCATGACGCCCACCCGGAGCGGGGAGGACCACCTCGCGGCCGAGGACGGCGTGGTGACTCTGCGTACCCGCCGCCGCAGGCGGCGCGGGTCGGACCAGGCTGAGGGGGTGCAGCCGGAGGCGTCCGCGGATACGGGAGGTCAGCCACTGGCGGGCGCTGCGGAGACCGGCCAGCCGGAGGGCGGCGACCATGAGTACGACGACGAGGACGACGAAGCGGCCGGTCGCCGGCGTCGTCGGCGTGGCCGGCGCGGGCGTGGCCGAGGCAAGGGAAGCGGGGGCGAAGACTACGACGAGCTCGACCGGGCAGCGGACGGGGTCCTGGCCGAGGTCGACACCCTGCCCGTTCCGGAGGATGCCCGCGACGTGGAGCCGCTCTCGGACGAGGAGACCGACGGGGGGGAGACGCTGACCCGCAGGCGGCGCCGGAGGCGGCGCAAGGGCGCCGCGGACACCGAGTCAGCCGTCGACACCCCGAACGTTGTTGTCCGCATCCGCGAGCCCCGGGTGCGCGACGAGGTGCAGAGCGTCTCCGGATCGACCCGCCTGGAAGCCAAGCGCCAGCGGCGCCGGGACGGGCGCGAGCAGCGGCGGACCCGGCCGCCCATCCTGAGCGAATCGGAGTTCCTGGCCCGCCGGGAAGCGGTCGACCGGGTGATGGTGGTGCGCCAGCGCAACGACCGGACCCAGATCGCAGTCCTGGAGGACGGCGTCCTCGTCGAGCACTACGTCGCGCGGGCGAGCGCCGCAACGATGGTTGGCAACGTCTATCTCGGCCGGGTGCAGAACGTGCTGCCCAGTATGGAAGCGGCATTTGTTGATCTTGGTCGTGGGCGCAACGCGGTCCTGTACGCCGGTGAGGTCAACTGGGACGTCACCGGGCTTGAGGGGCGGACCAGGACCATCGAGCAGGCGCTGAGGTCTGGCGACTCGGTGCTCGTCCAGGTGACCAAGGACCCGATCGGGACCAAGGGCGCCAGATTGACCAGCCACACTGCGCTGTCCGGCCGGCATCTGGTCTTCGTTCCCAACGGCAACGCCTCGGGCATCAGCAGGAAGCTGTCCGACGTCGAGCGCAAGCGGCTGCGCGACATCCTCAAGAACCTCGTTCCGGACGGGGCCGGCGTCATCGTCCGGACTGCGGCGGAGGGGGCGACGGAGGACGAGCTGGAGCGTGACGTCAAGCGGCTGCAGGCCCAGTGGGAGGACATCCAGGCCAAGGCCGGCGCAGTCAGTGCACCAGCCCTGCTGTACCAGGAACCCGACCTCGTCATCCGGGTCGTCCGGGATCTGTTCAACGAGGATTTCCGCGAACTCATCATTCAGGGGACAGACGCCTACGAAACGGTTGAGGCGTACCTCTCGCACGTCTCTCCCGACCTCGTCGATCGGATCCACCGGTACACCGGAAGCGGGGATGTCTTCGCGGCGAAGCGGATCGACGAGCAGATCATCAAGGGCCTGGATCGGCGGGTCTTCCTGCCCTCCGGCGGGCATCTGGTCATCGACCGCACCGAGGCGATGACCGTTATCGATGTCAACACCGGCAAGTACACGGGTGCTGGCGGCAACCTTGAGGAGACTGTGACCCGGAACAATCTTGAGGCTGCCGAAGAGATCGTGCGGCAGCTCAGGTTGCGGGACATCGGCGGCATTATCGTGATCGACTTCATCGACATGGTCCTGGAGTCCAACCGGGAGCTCGTGTTGCGCAGGCTGACCGAATGCCTCGGGCGAGACCGGACCAAGCACCAGGTCACAGAGATCACTTCGCTGGG
>JAFGOK010000631.1 GCA_016926535.1 Micromonosporaceae bacterium
GCAGTGTTTCGGGAAAGTACGAGAAATCCGAATCGGCCGTCATCCGGGCCGCGTTGCCAGATCTGCGCGGCACGGGGAAGGCCGGGGGAGTCACCAAGATCTCGCTCGACCGGAAGGTGCTGGCGACCCCGCTGGATGCGGCGTCTCCGCCGGGCGCTGCTGGCGCGACCGGCGCTGCCAACGCTGCCAACGCTGCTGGCGCTGCGGGGAACCTCGCCCAGATCGGCGCGTTCGCGGCTGACACCGCGGACTTGACAGGGACGGGGATCAGGGTCGCGGTGCTCGACACGGGCATCGATCTGGATCACCCGGATCTCGCTGGTCAGGTCGTCGAGTCAGCTGACTTCACCGGCTCCGGCTCGGTGGCTGACAGTTTCGGCCACGGAACGCACGTTGCCGCGACGATCGCGGGGACCGGGGCGGCCTCGGCGGGCCGGTACCGCGGGGTGGCACCCGGCGCGCGGCTGGTCATCGGCCGGGTCCTCGACGCGTCCGGAGGCGGGACGGAATCGGCTGTCATCGCGGGCATGGAGTGGGCGGCGCCGCGGGCCAGCGTCGTCAACCTGAGCCTTGGCGCGCCGGCTGCCTCCGAGGGCGAGGATCCTCTTGTCTCAGCCGTCGAGACGCTCACAGAGCGGTACGGGACCCTCTTCGTCGCCTCCGCGGGCAATAGCGGGCCGCAGGACGTCTCGGTCGAGTCTCCCGGCATCGCGCCCTCCGCGCTGACCGTCGGGGCCGTCGACGCCAGTGGCACGATCGCGTCGTTCTCCAGCCGCGGCCCGGTCCCCGGCACCGGGGCCGTCAAGCCGGAAATCGTCGCACCAGGGGTCGACATCGTCTCAGCCCGCGCCGCGGGAACGAGCATGGGGCGAGTGATCGACGGCCGGTACACGGCCGCCGGTGGCACCTCGATGGCCGCTCCCCACGTCGCCGGGGCGGCAGCGCTGCTCAAGCAGCGCTGGCCGGGCTGGCGGGCAGAGCAACTGAAGCCGGCGCTGGTCGGCTCGGCCGACCCGGCGAGCGGCGGGGATGTCCATGTCGTCGGGAATGGCCGCGTCAACGTCGCCAGAGCGCTCTCCGGCCCGCATCCGGCGGAGGCGACGATCAACGCAGGCACGCTTGCCTTCCCGCAGTCGGGGATCGCGACGGCGACGATGCGCTGGACCAATGCGGGGGGTGACCCGACCACGCTGAGACTGTCCGTCACCGCAACCGATCGCAACGGGGTGGCGCTGCCCACCGGTGCTGTTGGGCTTTCCGCCTCATCCGTCGGTCTCAGCGCCGGCGGCAGCGGCGGTGCGACCCTGCGTATTGACCAGGAGGCGCTGGCCGAGCGGCCGGGCTACGTCACGGCGGTGGTCACGGCCTCAGCCGGCCGGCACGAGGTGCGCACCCCGGTCTCGCTGTTCGTCGAGCCACCAAGCTCGACGCTGACGGTGCGGGCCACTCCGATTCCAGGGACCAGTGAGGACCATCTCTACTCCTCGGTCACGATCGTCAATCTCGACGACCCGGTGGTGTACACCGCCGCGTACGAGGAGGTGCCACCGGAGGGGGCGACCTTCCGGGTGCCGAACGGCCGGTACAGCGTCACGGGCACCGTCAACGACTACGACTTCGAAGCTGACATCTGGCGGACGGCCCTCGCTGGCGATCCGGACGTCACCGTGGCCGCTGATGCCTCCGTCACGCTGGATGGAGCCGCGGCCCGCCCGTTCGATGTCACCGTCGAGGGAGTCGGGACGAGGCGGCTGGCGACCGTCCTCGGCTTCACCCAGACAGCCCGGCGTGGCCAGTCCTGGTCCAACTTCGCGGGATGGTGGTCTGGCATGGGCGGTGGCACCGATGGCGCCCTGGTCGTCCCGATGGAGCTGGTGGGTATCGGCACGTTCACCGCGGATCGCTACGCGAGTCTCGGTGCGCCAGAGGAGCCGAGCCCGTACCTCTACGACCTCTACTACACCGGCCGGTCCTTCACGGGTGAGCCCCATGTCGTGACCAGGGCGGAGCAGGCGACCCTGGCACAGGTCACCCACCGGTTCAGCAGGCTCGATATCGACGGCAGTGTCACCGGCCACAAGCGGTACGGCCTGAATGTCGCGGGCGATCTCTTCGGGGAGAACGCGACCGATGCGGTCGGGGCGACCCGCGTCGACTACCTGACCCCCGGCGTCTGGCTCGACGAGGCGTTCTATTCCGGGATCCAGGAGTACCCAACGGTGACCCAGGAGCCACAGCGGACGGTCGCGGCCGGTGCCAGGGAGGAGAAGTCCTGGGTGCGCCAGCCGCTGCACACCGACTGGCTCGACGCCGTCGAGTCCCCGAGCACGTGCAAACCGGAAACAGTGACGAGGACAGTCGGCAATCTGAGTGTTCAGCTGGCCCAGCTGGTCGACGCACACAACCGGTTCGACTGCCTGTACGAGGACGTGCCGAACCGGCGCCTCGCGCTCTACCGCAACGGGGTCAAGATCGGCGAAGCCACCGAGCCGTACGGCAATTTCACCATTCCGAGGCGGGAGAGCGTCTATCGGCTGACCTACGACCTGGATTTCGGCGTGCCGCAGGCGGTTGCCTCGGCCGTCAGCACGGCGTGGACCTTCCGGTCCAGTGGTGCTGACACCTCGGTCCCGCTGCTGTCGCTGGACTATGACCTGCCGCTGGATGCTGCGAATCACCCGATGTCCGGGATCGCGACCATGACGGTCCACCAGATGGGACACGTCGTACCGCGCCTGCGGTCCGCCGAGGTCTTCACCTCGGTGGACGATGGTGTGACCTGGACGGCCGCGAAGGTGCAGCTTCACGGCAACCGGTTGACAGCACAGTTGCCGACCGTCACGACGGGGGCGGTCTCCCTTCGGGTGAGAGCCGTCGCGAACCAGGGTAGCGAGATCGAGCAGACAATGATCCGCGCCTACCGGGCGGCCTGAGATCCCGA